>NZ_JBWJVQ010000157.1:0-45545 GCF_056339875.1 Blautia sp. ZXY-1-C6 | reverse complement strand
TTTTGTTTATAAATCCCTTGAAAAATGTAAGGAATATAATCTTGATATCCAGCCCTATGCTCCAGTTTTCAATGTAATAAAGGTCATATTCGATTCTTTTTCTTATGGATGTGTCTCCGCGATAACCATTCACCTGAGCCCAGCCGGTAAGTCCCGGGCGAACCTGATGTTTCACCATATATCTCGGGATTTCTTCTCTGAATTTCTCTACAAAAAACGGACGCTCCGGTCGTGGTCCCACAAGACTCATGTTACCCTTCAGTATGTTGAAAAGCTGTGGCAGTTCATCAATACTGGTGTGACGCATAAACTTTCCGATGGGTGTTACTCTTGGGTCATTCTTTACTGTCCATGCCTTCTTCTCTTCCGATTCCGGCTGTACTTCCATGGAACGGAACTTGTACATCCGAAAAGTCTGGTTATGAAGTCCAACCCTCTCCTGTTTATAGATCAGTGGTCCCGGTGATGTCAGCTTAATGATAGCACACATTAACAGCATCAGCGGTGAGGTTACTATGATTCCAACAATAGATCCTGCAATGTCCATCGCCCGCTTGACCAGTGCATTGAATGTATTGTTCAACGGTACATAACGGATATTGATAACCGGAAGTCCCAGTATGTCTTCTGTATATGGTTTTGTCGGAATGATCTTATTATAATCCGGAATAAACTTGGTGTGTACCCCGGACTTTTCACACAGTGCTACAATCTCTTCCAGGCGGTAATATTCACTTAAGCCCAGAGTGATCGCTATTTCATCCAGCCGGTTCTCCGGAAGTATTATATTCAGATTGGCAATCCTTCCAAGAACTTTGATTCCCTTGTACTCTGTTCCTGCCGGAACATTGTCATCCAGTATTCCGCGGATCACATATCCCCACTGAGGATTGGCAAGAACTCTGTCAATGTATTCCTCTGCTGCGCGGCTGTATCCCACACAGATCATCTGTTTCTGATTCAGTCCCTTCTCTCTCATATCTCTCAGAAGAGCGAAAATCAACATTCGGGCACACCACTGAAGCACAATATTGATTACATAAAACATAATATAAGTAGAACGGGAAAAATCGCTCTCATCTATCATGTAAAATGTAAACATCAGAATAAGGAGCCCAAGCGAGTTGGCCTTTACAATATTAGCCAATACAAGCCGACGCCCCTGCATCCGCATGGGAGTATACAATGTGAAAGCCTGATACAACAACAGATAAACCGGTACAATAAAAACCAGCATCAGCATATACTGCTGAAAGCTTCTGGTTCTGACTGCTGTTGCTGCCATAGGACCAACAAAACGGATCAGCCATGCCAGAAAATATGACAGTACCAGTACAATTGCATCAATGATCATATGGAGACGACTGAAATTCTTTTCATTGTCCTTTAGCAATCTTTTGTCACCTCATTTTTTTATCGTTTCTATATTATAATAGTTGTTTTATAAAAGCAATAAAAATTTATCTTTCTTTCTTATCATCCGCACAAACGCCTGAAGATATTCACCCACAATTCAACTTGAATCCTAAAATAGTTTGACAGATTTTGAAATTTAAAAGGTATTTTATGATTTTTTTTACTGATCTGGAATCCATTCTTAATTCCCGCAATATACTCTCTTCCGAATCCTTTCAGCGTAAAAAACAGAATTTTGATTCCAAATCCTGCAACAAGAAACGGAAGATTGATAATAATCTGTAACACCGGCATATTTTTGTATATCAGATAAATATTATTTCTGGAAGAATACCGGATCTTGAACTGATTATATCTGGATCCGCTGGTACCGCTTCCCACATGGTATACCATGGCATCAGGTGCATACCAGTTTTCATATCCGTAGATCCTGGCCCGGTATCCCACGTCCATGTCCTCCAGATATGCAAAATGTTCTTCGTCAAAATATCCCAGTTCATCAAAGATCTTCTTTCTGTAAATAGCAGCTCCTGCGCAGGAAGCAAAAATCTTCTCTTCCTTTTCATAGGTATGGATATCTTTCCCTTTACCTCTCGCATAAGCCCATCCAAGAGCGCAGTAATAGTTTCCTGCATCATCCAGCCTGTCCCTGTCATGAAACTGAATCATTCTGGCAGCACAGGAGAAAGCTTTGGGATGCCTTTTGATGGCTGACAGCATTTCTTCTATAAAATTCTCCGTTACTTCAATATCATTGTTTAAAAGCAGTACATAAGGTGAGCGTGATGCTCTGATCCCTTCATTGACCGCTTTACAGAATCCGAAATTCTCCGGCAGTTCGATCAGATGGACCCATGGATACCTTGCAGCAACAAAAGCACAGCTTCCGTCATTGGATCCATTATCCACAAGAATTACATCAAAATTGCTTACAGTCTGACACTCCAGACCTGCAAGTACGCCATCCAGATAAGCCATCCCATTAAAATTCGGAATGATCACTGATACTTCCTGCATGATTTCCTCCCTGTCTTCTCTTTTTTCTGTCCTGCTTCTGTCTCCATTCCCAGGATTGGCTTCAGAGAATAATTCCATTTGGTAAGAGACAGGTTTTTGTTATAACAGGGATCTCCGTTTTTGAGAATGTCTATCCAGTGACATCGCATATATTCAATCTCCGTCTGAAAACGGCGCACTTTCTCCTTGCTGTCCTCAGCTCCTCTGGTCTTTGATTCCATATGATAAAGCTTCGCATAGGGATCATATACGATCAGATAGCCGTTTTTTCTTACTTTCAGGCAAAGATCCACATCATTAAATGCCACAGCCAGTTCTTCTGTAAATCCTCCTGCCTGCTCAAAAACCTCTTTCTTCATCAACAGACAGGCGGCAGTCACTGCACTCATATCCTGAAGAAGGGATGCCTTATGCAGATAGCCAGTACAGTCCGCAGGCATATCTACGAACATATGCCCCGCAATACCGCCCATTCCGATCACACATCCTGCATGCTGGATCGTATTATCCGGATAAATGAGCTTTGCTCCGACACCGCCCACTTCCGGACGCTGACACACTCCAAGCATTTCTTCCAGCCAGTCCGGATTGATGGATTTTACATCATTATTCAGGAAAAGCAGATATTCTCCCTTTGCATGCGCCGCAGCAAAGTTATTGATGGCAGAATAATTAAATTCTTTTCCCCATCTCAAAAGATGGATCTTCCGGTTTCTGGAAAGCTCTTTATAATATCGGAAAATCTCATCAGTGGTACTGTTATTCTCCACGATTATGATTTCAAAATTCTGATAACCGGTATTCTTCTCCAGCATTTCCAGACAGGTCTGAAGAGTCTCTTTCTCGTCTTTGTTTGGTATGATAACAGACACCAGAGGTTTTCCCTGCACCGGATATTTCACCCGGTAAAAGCCCAGATCCTGTGTATGGCTTACCTCGCCTTTTGTACCTGTTCTCTCAAGATGAGCTTCTATTGCTCTCTTGCCGGCTTCAAATGCGTACATTTTACTGGCAGGATTATCTGCAGTGGAGGCTTTGTGTGTTCTCCAGTGATACAGGATTTCCGAAACATGTAAAACCTCTCCGGCATTCTCCGTACAGCGGAAGATAAAATCGTAATCCTGAGCTCCGTCGAATTCTTTTCGGAAACCTCCGGCCTTTTCTACAATACTCTTTCGCACTACAAAAAAGTGGCAGATATAATTATTGGAACGCAGGAGATCCAGATTAAAATCCGGTTTCAGATGTGGCTGAAAATGCTCGTCCAGTTCTGTTGTAACCTTATCCTCGTCTGTATAAAGCGCATCTGCCTGCGGATGATCCTGCAGTATTTTCACGATCTCATATAATGCATTGGGTGCCAGCAGGTCATCATGGTCAAGAAGCCCCACAAATTCACCTTTTGCCATTGCAAACGCGCGGTTTGTGTTCTCTGCAATGCCAAGGTTCTCTTTAAGATTGCAGAATCTTACCCGGGAATCTCCGGCTGAATATTCTGCCAGTACTTTCTGCATCTCCTCATTGTCAGGACTTGCATTTACGATACACAGCTCCCAGTTTGAATAAGTCTGAACGATCAGTGATTCTATCATCTGTCTCAAAAATTCTACAGGTGTCTGATAAGCCGGAACTGCAATGCTGATCAGCGGTGAATAATCAAATTTCTGTTTCCTCTGTGTTTCCAGTGTTTCCTCCGTCGGAATGTAAGCCCGGTACCATGGACCATATGGTACTTCTTCCGGTTCAAAACGTTCATGCAGCCTGATCCAGAATTCCTTTGGTCCATAATGCTTCATGTAGCGGAACCCTTTCCGGATCGTATAGGGGGAAAGCTTCCTGAACATTTTCGTCCACTGGATTTTTCCTCCTGCAGATGGTTTTTTACTCATATGATAACCTCGATTTTTACTATGATTTTTTATTTTAACATTGTATGATATTTTTTGCAAGAAAGGAGAGAAATGTGTTATACTGTTATTGTTTTTATGGTTACTGTTCACATACAATGAACAGTTACTTTTCAACATTTTTATGCACAGGAGTATTATATACCATGATGATAAAGAAAAAAAGAATCACTGCAGCCCTGCTGGCTCTGGGACTTGGTGCTGTCACCATGTTTTCACAGTTTCCGGTATCTGCTGCTGAAGAAACAGCCCAGAATACAGATGCCGCCGCACAGACAGCAGATCCGTCTGTCGTAGTCACCAACGGTATCGACGGATGGCCCCAGGCTTCCGATATTTCGTCTGCCGCAGCAATTGTAATGGAAACTTCCACTAACACAGTCCTGTATTCCAAAAATGCAGATCAGCCTCTTTACCCTGCAAGCGCAGTCAAGATCATGACCTGCCTGGTTGCTCTTGAGAACAGCAGCCTGGATGAACAGATAACCATGACTGCAACCGGTGTTTCCGGTGTTACTGACGGAGGAGCCAATATTTCCTCACAGTTAGATGAGGTTTTCACCATGGAACAATGTTTATATGCCATCATGGTTGCCTCTGCCAATGATATCGCACTGCAGGTAGCTGAACATGTGGGAGGTTCTGTGGATGCTTTTGTACAGACAATGAATACCCGGGCACAGGAACTTGGCTGCACCAATACTGTCTTTACCAATCCTACCGGTCTTCCTGATGAAAACCAGCATATCACCGCCCATGATATGGCTCTGATCATGGAAGCAGCTATGGCAAATGACACTTTCCGCACCATTGCAGCAACTACTTCCTATACACTTCCGGCAACAAATGTTTCCGGCGGTGAACGTGTACTTACAAACAATTTTACCATGATCAACAGCGCCAGCGACGGTTATTATGAACCCTGTATCGGCGGTAAGGAAGGGTACACAGAAGCTTCCGGAAGTACCCTGGTATGTGAAGCTTCCAAAAATAACATGAAACTGGTATGCATTGTATTAAATGGCGCATCCGGTGTTACCGATGATGAAGCGATCGCGCTTCTCAATTATGGTTTTGACAATTTTGCACCCCTTACCATCGCAGACGATGATTTTAACCGTCTTTCCGGTGGTACAGTCATTGCACCAAACGGTGCCACAGAAGATAATCTGACCACAGAAGATACTTCTTCTGACGGACAGATCACACGCCAGTATTACTTTGGAGGAACTCCTGTAGGAACTGCGATTCTGGAAGACGCAGAGCAGCAGACAAATGATGCCGCAGTAACCGGTCAGAAGAATATGGAAGCAGCACAGGCATATTCTGCTTCCCATACAACTGCTCCTTATTATATCATCGGGGCGATCGGGGCAGCATTCCTGCTGTTTTTCCTGTTCCTGATGATCAAAGTGATCAAATCCTGAAGCATACTTCTGAATACCAGACAGTAACCATTTCTTTGATAGATAAATTTAAGGGACTTCCGCAAAAGCTTTTCATGCGGCAGTCCCTTTATTTCTTTTAAGGCAAGATTAAAAATGCCCAGCAGGCAAATGGCGAAATCACCAGCAGTACAGTCAGTACTCTGTATATCAGACTCCGCACCTTTTCATTTTTCACTGTTTTTGTCAGAATATTATTCCAGCCCAGCGTAACAAAGTACATCAGAGGATATAATGCAGGCATAAGATATCTTCCCTGTGGCTGATTATCACTGTAATAAACATAATACAGAAACAGAAATACCGGAATCATAATCAGAAATACCATCATCAAATGGAAAATACCTTCTTTATTCCACTCTCGGGATATCACCTTTGTTTTGATCTTCCATCTGTCATTTCCGACTGCTTTCCGCTGTACAACATATATTTTCTTTTTCAGATCAAATGTCTCTTTTACAAAAAATACACTGATGATCCCAACAGCAAAGAACAGCATATACAGTTTGCTGACTGTATATGGCATATAAATTTCCATCAGTCCAAAAGTACCGATGAAACTTACACACACTGTCAGAATCCAGTTATGACACCAGCCCGGATCCTGATAAAGGATAATATCCTTCCAGTTCCATCCCAGTTTTGCAGGAGTCGGATACAGTGAAGGTCTGTAATCCTTCTGAGCATATTTCTCAGCACATTCCGCACAGGATTTCCTTCCCAGGAAATCTCCGTTATACAAAACTGCGTTACGGATGAACCACCAGCCGCAGAGAACTAAAGTAACTGCTGCGATCACTGCTCCTCTGCTGAAAAGGAAACGAACTCTCTGTGAAAAAGCTTCTTCTCTGCAGAGTAATACCGTAAAACAGAAGAAGAAAAAACTGCAGAGTATCCAACCGTATGCATTATAATAAGACAATGCACATACGGCCATTCCCACTGCAAGGAGTATACAGTTTTTCCATGTCCAGTCTTCTCTCAGATAAGAGGCCCATGCATACAGGATCATGGCTGCTGCCAGCAGTGCCAGTGAGTCTGTATTCACATAAGTTCCCACAAAGATTGCCTGCGGCATAAATCCTGCCAGTGCTGCAAACAGCCATCTAACTTCTCTGGAATATTTTTCTTTCGGAAACAGTTTGCCCGAAGCTTTTACAACAAAATATACTGCACCTGTGACAAACAGTACATCTGCCATACGTGCAATTTTGAACATGGAGTATCCCGGATCTGCAAAAAGCCGGGATATTCTCATAAATAATGCAGACACCATATAAGATACAACCGGATAATATGCATAGGAAATTCCCCACACTTTATTCCTGACAGCCGGATCATCTCCCCCCGGAAGAGCTCCATGGTGTTTATAAATGTAATCTGCAACATAATATCTCATCTGTTCATCCGGCCCTGAATTAAAAGGCTGTGTCATCGCCCAGGTTGTCAGCAGGATAAACGCCAGAAATACAAAAATGAAAATTTCTGTTTTTTCATTGATCTCTTTCTTTTTCTTTAACATATCTTCTTTCACATTCATTTTATAGCAATTTCATCTTCAGATTCTTTTCAGAGAAAAGTCCTGGCTCTTCAGAGTGAGATTGGGGTTATAATAAGGATCTCCGTTCTCCAGGATCTCCGGCCATTTTTTCTCAAAGGTGGCAATTTCTTTGTTAAATCGTGCCACTTTTTCCGGAGTATCCTCAAGGCCTCTGGATTTGGATTCATAATGGTATAATTCCGCATATGGATTATACACGATCAGATATTCCGCCTTTCTCAGCTTCATGCAGAAATCAATATCATTAAATGCAACAGCCAGTTCCTCTGAAAGTCCTCCCACTGCATCAAATGCAGATTTCTTCACCATCATGCAGGCAGCTGTAACCGCACTGTAATCCTGTGCACAGATAATT
Organism: Blautia sp. ZXY-1-C6; assembly: GCF_056339875.1. Classification (NCBI taxonomy): domain Bacteria; kingdom Bacillati; phylum Bacillota; class Clostridia; order Lachnospirales; family Lachnospiraceae; genus Blautia; species Blautia sp. ZXY-1-C6. The sequence continues at coordinate 37,844 of NZ_JBWJVQ010000157.1, read as the reverse complement.
CTGTGACAATATCCGGTGGTACCTCTCTTCTGCTGGACAAAACAGTGTCCTGCAATTCCGCCAAAACCGATCACAACACCTGCATGCTGGATCGTATCATCCTCATAATAAAGTCTTGCACCCACTGCGCCTACATCTTTACGCATGCAATAACCCAGGAGTTCTTCCAGACAGTCCGGATTAATGATCTCTGTATCATTGTTAAGCAGAAGCAGATACTCACCCTTTGCAAAAGATGCACCATAATTATTAATGGCAGAATAGTTAAAGACTCCGTCCCAGTATACCATGCGAACCTTCGGATTCTCTGCCTCCAGTTTTTTGTAATATTCAAAAGTAGCAGAATCTGTACTGTTATTCTCTACAATAATGTACTCATAATTTTTGTACGTAGATTTCTGTTCAATGGATTCCATACATCTCTTCAGATCATCAATATGGTCTTTATTCGGAATAATAATAGAAATCAGCGGATCATGATCTCTGATAAACTTCGTTCTGTACAGCCCCAGATATTCACCCTTAAAAACCTCTGCGTGGATTCCTGTTCTCTCATAGTGAGCCTGTACTGCACGTCTTCCGGCTTCAAAGGCATAAAGCTTGCTCTCGGGATTCTCTGCTGTGGAGTCCTCATGGCAACGCCAGTGATACAGGATTTTTGGAATATGACAGATTTCTTCATCCTTTACTGCTTCCACACAGCGTAACACAAAATCATAATCCTGTGCACCGTCAAACTCACTTCGCAGCCCGCCAACTTTTTCAATTACTTTTCGTGATACCACAAACAGATGGCAGATATAATTGACCGTACACAGCAAATCCGGATTATAGTCCGGTTTAAAATGCGGCTGAAAGAATTTATGTCCATCCATAGACATCTTATCTTCATCTGTGTAGATCACCAGTGTCTGCGGTTTCTCATTTATTGCTTTCACACATTCAAATAATGCATTCGGCGTCAGCTCATCATCATGGTCTGCAAAGGCAATGAAATCACCTGTTGCAATTTCAATGGCACTGTTGGTATTCTCTGAAATCTGAAGCGACTCCTCATGAGAAACGTATTTAATTCTGTTATCCTTCGCTGTCAGTTCTTTTAACAATTCCGTCAGCGGTGACTGTGCGCCGCTTCCGTCAGAGAAACAAAGTTCCCAGTTTGAATAAGTCTGTTCCTGAAATGATTCTGTCAGTCTTCTGAGATATTTCTCCGGTGTCTTATACAGCGGTACTACAAAAGAAATCTTGGGTCTGTATCCAAAGGATGTTTTCTTCTGTTTCTCCAGTTCGTTCCTGTCCGGCAGATGATGTCTGATCCATTTCTGATAGGATGGCGGTCCCTGACGTACATTTTTAACCTTTGTCACTACCTTCTCAGCAAGAGCCGCCGCACCCTGAGATTTCCAGTAGCGGATTCCTTTTTCTACATATTTGTCTAATTTCTTTGCCAGAATATCAGCTTTTCTCAGAGGAACCACATGTACAGTTTTCTTCTCGCCTGCATAAAACACTACATACAGGCATTTTCCCGAAACGTTGGTGATCTCAGAGAAGAATCCTGTCTTTCCCGGATCCTGTGCTTCTTCAAACAGCTGGTTGACATCCACCCTGTCTGTTCTCTGGATTTCAGCGGCAACCGGCTTTTTATCCGCATCAAAGATACGGACAGTCACAGGCTTCGGTGCAATGGCCCACCCTCTGATTCGTACAGTTCCCTGTTCTGCACTCTCTTCTTCAAAATATACCTGCGGTTTATCTCTTTTTTTATCCAGTTCACCGGCAGTGATGGAAAACCAGACATGTTTTTTATCCGAAAACTTCTCATAGATCACAAGCTTATGATATCCCTCCAGATTTTCCGGTATCTGAACAGTTGCCGTAATCTGTATTCCCTGCATTTTCTCCGGATCTTTAAAACGTTCCAGTGCACTTACATTTTCATTTTCTTTCACAGACACCTTCAGTTTGTGCTGATCCAGATATGCCTCCATCACCGCATCTTTCGGCCAGTGTCCCTGCACAATATACTGTGTCCTGTCTGATAAATGAAATCTTTCTCTTACTACTTCAAATATTTCCTTAGGCATGTTAATCTCCGTTCTTCTCCTGTTTTCTCAGAGAACAGTCTGTGTTGTTTAATGTCAGATTGGGATTATAATAGGGATCTCCTTTCAGGAGCTCTCTTTCCCATTTTCTCCGGAAACAGTTTACTTCTCTGGAAAAACGCAGCTGTTTCTCCGGTGTATCTTCCATTCCTCTGGATTTGGATTCATAATGATACAGTTCTGCATACGGTGTGAATACAATTTTCACTCCATATTTTCTCACTTTCATACAGAGGTCAATATCATTAAATGCAACCTTCAGCTCCTCGTCAAATCCTCCGACTGCTTTAAAAACAGAAGTCTTTACCATCATGCAGGCGGCAGTGACTGCACTTATCTCCTGCACACAGCGCAGACGTCCCATATATCCTTCCGCATCCCGCGGAAGTTTACATAATACATGTGCGGCAACTCCACCAAGACCAACTACCACTCCTGCATGCTGAATGGTATCATCCGGATAATACAGTTTCGCACCGACCATTCCCACGTCTTTTTGCTGACAAAGCTGAAGCATTTCTTCAAGCCAGTTCTCTGTAATGATCTCCACATCATTGTTAAGAAACAGCAGATATTCTCCCCGTGCCTCTCTTACTGCAAAATTATTGATCGCAGAATAATTGAATTCTTTTTTCCATGTAAGGATCCTTACATTTGGGTATCTGTTTTTCAGTGTCTCATAGTATACAAAGGTTTCTTTTTCCACACTGTTGTTCTCAACAATAATGATCTCGTAATTCTTCCATGTTGTCTTCTCTTCTATGGATGAAATACACAGTTCCAGATCATTAATGTGATCTTTACTTGGAATGATCACAGAAATCATCGGTTCGCCGGAAATAGTCAGATGGCTTCTGTACCATCCCTTCTTGTCTGCAAGTTCCGCTGTTGCAGAAACCTCCGCCCTGCGGTAATGCTCCTCCAGTGCCTTTCTGCCTGCTTCCCAGTTTTTCTTCTCCTGTTCTTCTGTGATCAGGTTCTCTGCTTTCATGGAATGACAGAGGATCTTTGGAACATGCACAATATTCTCTGCCTGCTCACTGCATCTTAAGAGCATATCATAATCCTGTGCACCATCATATTCCGGATCAAACTTTCCGGCCTGTTCCAGAATTTCCTTCCGGATTGCCCAGAACTGTCCGATATAATTATTTTCCCTTAATCTGAACAGATTGAAATCCGGCTTGAATTCCGGCTCAGAATAATGTTTTCCGTCTGCGCTGATCTCATCTTCATCTGTATAGATCATATCCGCTTTTTTCTCTGTGATCGCTTTGACCATCTGAAAAAGTGCATCAGGTTCAGGTATGATCTCCTGGCCGGCAAACAGAACATACTCTCCCATTGCAAGTTTCAGAGATGCATTAAGATTTCCCGAAATGCCGTTGTTTTCCGTAACCTTCTTGTAGGAAAGGCGGATCTCTTTTTTATATTTTTTCCGCAGAAACTCTCCTGTTTCCTCTCCCTCACATGCATCTGCAAGACACAGCTGCCAGTTACCATAGGTCTGTTCTGTATAAGCATCGATCACACTTTTTAACCTTTGTTCATCTGTATCCGTCACCACCATCACAATACTGATCAGCGGTGAATAAGAAAAAACAGCATTTCTCTGTCTTTTTAATTCCTTTCGGAATGCGACATGATCTTTCAGCCAGTCTTCATAATCCTGATCTCCGTCCTTAAGCTGGGAATTTCTCACATAACGGATAAATCTTCCAATACCGTTTTTCTTTATATATTCCTGATTCTTCTGCCTGTTCTTCAGAGACAGCAGTTTCATCTGCTGATACAGTCCGGTATTTTCCCGTTTTATTTTTTTTACATTTACAGTATAAATTTTCTGTACATCTTTTCCCCTGAAACAGATGCAGATATTCTGATCGTTTGTATTCTCCAGATTGACAGTAATACTGAATCCCAGATTTCTTTTCTCTTCTTCGGAAATCCCCTTTGCCTCTTCCACGTCCGGACGTCTTTGTCTGGTGATCGTACATTCCAGAACCTTCCCATCTGTACCCTGTACAAATATCTCATCCGGCTCCAGCTGGTTTACAACCCAGCCTCTGACTGTCAGGATACTCTCCTGTGTGATCTGTTCCTCATCAATATGATATTCAATAAGACTTTCCTCACAAAAGTCCTTCACTTCTGCAGCTGTGGCTTCCCAGATGATTTCTTTTTCATCTCCTGCTCTCAGCGCAAGCTGCAGTTTCTCATGTTCTTCTGCAAGTTTTATAATTTCCGGTATCTTTACTGTGAATCCGACATTTCCCACTTCTTTTATATCTTTTGTTTCTTTTAAATCTTTGGCAACATCCGCTCTTTCACAACGCGAAGGTTCAGGAACGGAAAGTTCCTTTCCCGAGCCATAAAGAATGAACTCACATTCTGACTGATCTCTGGTTATCGCCCATCCGGTAATGGCCAGAGTATGATCTTCTTTGTCACTGTATATTTTTTTATCTACACTCCAAAGTATATTTCCCATAACTAAACCCTTTTGATGGCACGATACACTTTCCATGCCTTACTGCCTTCCACCTGATCGACCAGAGCTTTCTTCTGCGCAAGCTCCTGACTCATCTGCTCCATTGCCCTTTTCTGCTCTGCATATACTTTCCAGAATTTCTTTTCTGTGGTTTTCCGGTCCAGGATCTCCATCTCAATCTTTATGGACTTTCTGTTCTCAGGAACAGAATCTACTATGATCTGCGGATCGTCACCGCCGAAATAGAATTCTCCGGAGGACACTTCACAGCCATCTGTGTGAAACTTTACCTGACTTTCATCTTCCCATGTCAGCTTTACAATTTTAAGTCCCTTGGACATTTCGCCCGGATCAAGGCGAAGCATTGTGGTATTCTCCGGAAGTTCAAACTCCGTCTGAATTTTCCCGTTTCTGAACAGATATCTCACAGAATCAGCCTCATTAAAGCTCTTTCCGTTATCCCAGAAAATCTGAAGCATTTCCAGAGATTCCTGTTTCTTTTCTCTGTAATAATCTTCTACTTCCACCCGGCCCGGAGAGATCTGGGCATACATATTTCTCATCGCTGTATGCTCACCCAGAATATACTTCTGGAAATTATGTTCCATCTCCACATAAACTTCTATATCTTCAGGCAGGATTCCTGCTTTCTCATAGAAATCCCGCTCTTTAAGTACTCCCCGTTTGTCATTCAGTTCCAGATAGTAAAAGATCATCCTGTAAACCAGGAACTGTGAAGGTACAGGAAATGCAAAGGTCCACTCATAGTCGATCACAGATACTTTATTCTCAGAGAGGATAATATTTGCAGGAACAAAATCAATATTGGATATTTCTGTACATTTCAGATCAGAACGCAGGTTTACATTTCCAAATACCCTTACAAATTCCGGTGTTTTCTCAAAGTGGTTCTTCTCGTGAATATTCTTTACTTTCTGTATATAAGAGAAGAATAATTTCTCCAGTTCCTCTGTTCTGCCTTCTTCCAGAAGATGATCCAGCTTATCTTCCAGGGTGATACCTGTCAGATATTCCAGCTGCGCACAGTCACCTTTGAGCCGGCAGCGGTTTACTTCTATTTTCTCTTCTTTATACATTCCGGTCAGTTCTTCACAGATAGTTCCCAGATTCCGTACATGAGCTGCCGCTTTCTTCTGTGACGGTACTTTCTTCACAGTCAGCTGCCCATCTGCTGCTTCACTGATTTCCGTATAAATGGAGAGCTTCTGATCTCTCTCATTGGAAAACTTCACATAAACCGGTGCTGTCTGTGGCTGTTCTTTTCCGATCACAAGAAGAAAGGAATTGGCAAATTGCGGGTAAAGATCATTGCTCAAAAGCGTGTTATACACTTGAGATTCCTGAAACAGGTCCAGACGGAGTCTGTCAAAATTGTAGTCCCTCATATGCAGCTCTCCGCTTGCAGGGAGATGTCTGTCTGAATGAATAGTCATTGGAAATTTGTAATCCGGATATGGATAATACCAGTCGGCTTTTAAGTTTCCTGCTTCCTCCAAAATTCCATTAAATTCTTTTCTTGAAAAAGTTTTAACCCCTTTTGTTTTAGGGTATCCCTGGATTCCTTCGAATAAAGTTCCAAAATGGTCCTCTGTACATCCGGCCCAGTATTTCAGTCCCAGTCTGTTCTCAATGGCCAGAATGATCTTTCCATCCGGCTTCAGATGCTTTGATATGATCCTGAGAAAGTCCACATAGGGATTCTCACTCCGGATATAGGATTCTCCATACTCAAATACACCGATCAAAGTAATATAGTCGTATTTCTCAGTAAGGTTTTTCTCGATCTCCTGAAAGTTTCCCACAAGGATCTTAAGATTATCCTGATCCTGATGTCTGTATGCATTGATCTTACTTCTTTTCATAGAAAGCTCGATGCAGGTAACTTCCTTCGCCCTTTCACAGAGAGCTCCTGTCACAGCACCACATCCGGAACCAATCTCCAGAACCTTCTCTTCTCCTGTAAAGGGAATCCAGCTCAGAATATTCTCCCTGATATGAGAAAAATGATAAAGAATTGGCCAGCTCTTTCTCTCACTGATCACTCTGTTAAATTCTTCCGGTGCAAAATCTCTGGAAATTGCAAGCATTTCATCCTCTATCGCACCATCACTGTATAGATCTTTTCCCGGATAGCACGTGGTATCCAGAATTACTTTCCCGATTTTTTCTTCCATATATAGTCCTCGCGCTGATTATTTTTTCGCACTGATATTTGTCATCATAACATTCTCAGACCTGTTCTTCGCACCGTACTTCCACCTTTGAATCCATATCATAGAATCCAACTGTATTTTTACTGGAAATAACTGTTATGTTACATGCGTCATAAAGTCTGTGGAATACCGTAAAATCTCCGTTTTTATACCCTGTACATCCAAATGACAGGAGATACTCACCGCCCTGAAGGTTCATGTTCTGTGTAAATGTTACAGTACATATATCCCCTTTTCCGGAGTGTTCTATCTTTGCATTTTCATACATGGTATTGGTACCTGTGATTTCCGTACCCTGAATATTTTTAAATGTGTATGCCATGATCGGCTCCTGAATCTCTTCATTAAACCGGACTTTCATACGAATTTTGAAGCAGCTTCCCTTTTCAACAGTATTGGAACATCTTCCTTTATCATCAATGACTCTGAAATCTGTAATCTCAGCAATACGGCTTCCATATTCCAGCATATTGGGATTTACCTGAAAATCTCCCAGTCCTTCACTGTCCTCTGCCACAATCTGCTCTGTACCGTCAGATTCATTCTGTTTTACAGGATTCTGTCCTACCAGAAGCTGTTTGTACAGGTCAACCATCTGCTTTGGTGAACCTTCATCCATCTTTACCCCTTTGTTCAGAAGAATAACTCTGTCACAATACTTGGAAACGCTTCCAAGATCATGACTTACAAACAGGATCGTCTTTCCCTGTTTCTTAAATTCCTCAAACTTGTGATAACATTTTGCCTGAAAGAACACGTCGCCCACAGACAACGCCTCATCTACCACCAGGATCTCCGGATCAATATTGATCGCAACAGCAAAAGCCAGACGCACGAACATACCGCTGGAATAAGTCTTTACAGGCTGGTGGATAAAGTCTCCAATGTCCGCAAATTCCAGAATATCATTCAGTCTGGCATCAATCTCTTCTTTTGAAAAACCGATCATGGTTCCATTCAGGTATACATTCTCAAGACCTGAATATTCCATGTTAAATCCGGCTCCCAGTTCCAGCAGCGCGGAAATTCGTCCGTCTACCTTTACTTCCCCTGCTGTGGGAGTCAGGACACCGGTGATGATCTTTAAGATCGTGGATTTACCGGAACCGTTGGTTCCGATAATTCCCACGCATTCTCCTTCATAAATATCAAAATTTACATCATGAAGTGCATAATGCTCTTTATAAAGTTTCTTTCTGGTAAGCCCCAGCGCTTCTTTCAGTCTGTCCGAAGGCTTATCATATAATTTATACATTTTGGTGAGATCCTTCACCTGAATTACTTTCTTGTTCTCCACGTGATTTCCTTTCTGTTATGTTCCTGTGTTTTTCATCTTCTTCTGACTTATTTCACGCTTACCAGTACAGCGAAAATTAAGTTTCTGCTATATTAATATTCGCTGTACTAGTTACAGTACATCTGCAAAATGAATGCGCAGACGTTTAAATACCCAGCTTCCGAACAGGAAACACAGAATTGTAAATATCCAGAAATAGACCGTCCATCCTGCATGTTCCCAAAACCAGGTTTTCATCAGGAATGTATCTCTGTATCCGGAAACAATATAATACATCGGATTCAGTTTCAGGATCTTCATGATCACAGGATGTCCCATCAGAGGTGAAGCCTCAACGATCCACATGATCGGAGTCAGCCAGACTCCTACCTGAAGCACAATGTTGATGATCTGGGTCAGATCTCTGAAAAAAATAACGATTGCACTTGTGGCATAGGATAAGCCCAATACCAGAATGAACACACATACACTGTAATAAATAATCTGCAGATAATAGAAATCAGGAAATTTCCCATACGCTGCATACAGGATGATCGTAAACAACACAAAGAATGCATGCACAAACATAGCAGAAATGATCTTGACTACCGGAAGCACACTGATATTAAAAACGACTTTTTTTACCAGATAATTGTATTCCAGCAGAGAATTTGTCCCCCCTATCAGCGCATCCTGGAAAAAGAACCATGGCACAATACCTGCTACCAGATAAAGAACAAAAGGAACTCCCAGATCCCCTGTTCCGGAACGAAAACCTACAGAGAATACAAACCAGTATACCAGGATCGTGATCACAGGCTGGATAAACGCCCACACAATTCCCAGATAAGAACCTGCATATCTTGTTTTGAAATCATTCTTTGCAAGCTTTGCAACAAGCCGTCTGTTCTTATAAATATCCATCGGTAAAGAAAAAATTGTATTCAATCGCTCATTCTCCTATTTACGGTACTCTTTAAAGCTTCCCCATTTGGTATCTTTGTCAGAAAAGCTTAATTCCATTCCTTCCGGAATCGGCCATTCAACTCCGATATCCGGATCGTTCCAGATCAGGCCGCCCTCATCATTTGGATGATAGAAATCAGAGCATTTGTAAACAAATTCCGCATGCTCGGAAAGTACAAGAAAACCATGTGCAAATCCTTTTGGAATGAAGAACTGTTTCTTGTTTTCAGCAGAAAGTACGACTCCAAACCATTTTCCATATGTTTCTGAACCTTCACGAAGATCTACCGCCACATCAAATACCTCACCATTTACAACACGTACCAGTTTATCCTGTGGGTAATTGATCTGGAAATGGAGTCCGCGAAGTACACCCTTATGTGAGCTTGACTGATTATCCTGTACAAATTCGACATCAATTCCTGCTTCTTTGAAATCATTGTAATTGTAGGTTTCCATGAAATATCCTCTGGCATCTCCGAAAACTGTAGGTTCTACCACTTTTAATCCCTTAATTCCACCACATTCTGTAACTTTGATTTTTCCCATTTTATTTTCCTCTTTTCTTTAGCTTTCTCTGTGTTTCTGTTATATCTGTTCGCATAAATCCACCCATAGCAATCCTCGTAAATAATGCATTTAAGACAGTTCAGCAGCGTGCGAAAGACAAGGAAGATATCTGCAGGCGTGCTGACGCACGGCAAAGATATCTGACGCAGGATTTCACACTCTGATGGACTGGATTAAGATGCATTATTTTAGAGGATTGCTATAGTATGCAGACTTAGCCATAATATCTTTTTTCCTTTTTTGCAAGTGCAATACTCAGAATAATAATAAGAAGAAGCATTGCCGCTCCTATGATCAGAAGTATTTTTCGCAGCTTTGGCATGCCTGCAGAAGTTTTTTCTTCTCCGACAGTATCTGCTTTCTCATTTTGATCCGCCTGATCCGTATTTCCTCCGGATGTATCAGAAAGGGCATCCACTGCAGGTTCCGGTGTAGGTGTAGCTTCCGGAACTTCAACGCTTCCCAAAAGATAATCATTATAATAGTAATCATCTACTGTATTTCCATTCTGTGAATTCTCCTGAACAGTCAGGTTATCCACAGTCACTCCGTTTGGAACTGATACTTCTCCACCATTTACCTGTGCTTTTGTGAAATTTTGATAACCATAGTTGAACAGTGCTGTGGAATCCGTACTGGCAACTGCAAGGTCTGCCGCCTTCATTGTCACTGTAATATAGGTAGTTCCATTCTTCCCTGCTGCTGTCACAAGAGTGTTTCCGGCCTCACTGGTATATCCTGTCTTGCCGCCAATACAGCCATCATAATGATAACTGCTCTCCGGGGCAAGCATCGGATGATGCGTATGCAGTACCCTTGGCTCACTGTTCATGTTCGTAGGTTTGATCGTATAATCTGTAGCACCGATGATCCTGCGGAATTTTTTATTCTTCAGACCTTCCCGCATGATCAACGCCATGTCATGTGCAGTAGAATAGTGATCAGGATCCGGAAGACCACTGGCGTTTACAAAATGTGTATTCGTGCATCCGATCTGTGCCGCACGTTCATTCATCATATCTACAAAGTGCTGCTCTGTGCCGCCTACATGTTCTGCAATCTGGGCTGCGACCTCGTTTGCAGAGCGGATCACAAGTGCATAAAGGCATGCTCTCATGCTCATCACTTCTCCCACCTGCATTCCAATATTGCCGGAATCCCAACTGATATCACGTGTTCCTGTTTCCGTAAAGACAACATCTTCTTTCAGGGAACAGTTCTCCACCGCCAGAAGCAGTGTCATGATTTTGGTAATACTTGCCGGATAACGGATTTCATCTCCGCCCTTGCTGTACAGAAGAGTTCCGCTGTCTGCATCCATCAGTACCCCTGTCTCAGATGTGATCTCAGGACCTGCAGGCCAGCCTGAAATCTCATTAGTTGAAATGGATACGGGTGTAACCTCTGAAACAGCAGCCTGCGCAGTTCCTTCCGCAGCAGTGCAGATCTGAACAGCAGTCATTGCAATGACTCCCACAGCCATAACAACCTTTAATAAATATTTCCATTTTTTCATAATATTTCCTCTTAATATATGTCTCTGTTTTCCGTCCGATGTACCGACAGGTTGATTCCTGAAACAAACTTGCGGCACACGATTATCAGAATCCGTCAAAAGAAGCTATGGTATCTGTGATATACTTCACATCCTCCATATCCAGATTATAAAACATCGGCAGTCTCAACAGACGTTCACTTTCCTTTGTAGTATAAACATCTTCCCCTGAAAATCTTCCAAATTTCTGTCCCGCAGGTGCAGAATGAAGAGGCACGTAATGAAATACGCTGCAGATTCCTTTTTCCCGAAGGTAAGCAATCAGCCGGGTTCTTACCTGTATATCACGCACCTTGATATAATACATATGGGCATTGTGGCTGCATTCCTCCGGCACATAAGGCTGTTCGATCTTACCTTCCTGTGCAAGATGAGCCAGATTTTTATGATAATAATTGTATATCTCCATTCTTTTGGCAAAAATCTGATCTCTTGCTTCCAGCTGTGCATAAAGATATGCTGCATTCAGTTCACTTGGAAGATAGGAAGAACCATAATCTATCCAGCGGTACTTGTCAATCTGTCCGCGGAAAAACTTACTTCTGTCAGTTCCCTTTTCTCTCAGGATCTCTGCCTTCTCCAGATATTCATCCCTGTTAAAAAGGATTGCACCGCCCTCTCCCATAGTATAGTTCTTTGTCTCATGGAAACTGTAACACCCAAAATCTCCAATGGTACCAAGAGCTTTTCCCTTATAACAGGCATCTACTCCCTGCGCAGCGTCTTCAACAACCTTCAGATTGTATTTTTTTGCAATCTCCATAATGGTATCCATCTCACAGGCAACCCCTGCATAGTGGACCGGGACGATCACTTTTGTTTTCTCAGTCACTGCCGCCTCGATCAATTTCTCATCAATATTCATTGTATCCGGTCTGATATCAACAAATACAATCTTTGCTCCCTTTAATACAAAGGCATCTGCGGTTGAAACAAATGTATAGGACGGCATGATCACCTCATCACCGGGCTTAATGTCGCAAAGATGGGCTGCCATCTCCAGAGCATGGGTACAGGATGTGGTAAGCATTACATGATTTACATGAAATTTATCCATCATCCACTGAGAACATCTTTTCGTATATTCTCCATCCCCACAGAGCATTCCTCTCTGTACCGCATCACGTATGTAATCAAATTCCCTGCCTGTAAAAGCAGGTCTGTTAAAATCAATCATCTGTTTTCTTTTCCTTCTCGTATTCCGGTATCTTATTTCTGTAGGCAACTTCTCTTCCCTCCGGATCCCGGATACTCATCTCACTGAAAAATTTCTCAGTCTCCATCTCCAGCTGCCTGCGGTTTTCTGTTTCTATATAATACAATGCAAGATATGGATTCGGCCCATATTCTATCACATGTTCGCCTTCTTTATAAAAAATCCAGGGTTTTACAACGCATTTTTCTTTTGCAAGCTCACAGGCTGCCGTCTGATCTGCAATCTGAAGCTGTCGTCCCTGAAAATACAGTACAGCCCCATATTTTACCGGATGATAAATATCATGACGGTCAAACATCTCCTTTATCCGGTCTTTTTCATAAAGATAATCCAGCAGCAGTTCCTCTGTCTGAAATCCATAAACCATATCTGTCAGCTCATGTTCATATCCAAAGAAACGTCCTGCAATCTCACATACCTGAATGCCCCTGCCAGGTTTCCAGAAAAACTGCATGGATAATGCACCTTCCGTCTGTCCGGTATAGCGGATATAATTCTGCAGAATATCTGTGGCACTTTTTTCGACCTCCGCCAGGAAACGGGATGGATAAACATTTCGTGTGCTGAGCGGAAGCATTCCCTCTTCCATTTCCGTTTTCTCACGATCTGCAATACTGATCACATTGACTTTCCCATCCATTACCCATGTCATCATGTTAAACTCATAACCGTCATTGTATTCCTCAACCAGAATTTCCTGACAGTCCGTATATTCCGCTGTCTGCAGGGCTTTTTTTCTGACTTCATCTGAATGATGAATAATAAAGATTCCTCTTGAACCATATTTATCCAGAGGTTTACTGATCAGAGGATACTGCAGATTTGCAATACTCTGTTGTATTTCTTCTTCTGATCCCTGTTTCAGCAGTTCCACAGATATTTTCCGAAATCCCGGTGCCGGCAGTCCAAGCTTGTCCAGAACATCCCGGCATGCCGATTTATCCCTGTACCAGGAAAGCTGTTCCGGTTTCAGATAACAGGGCAGTCCTGCTTTGTCTGCAATTTTAACCATACACTCCAGGAGCAGATCTGAAAATGATGTGATGATCCCGTCCACACCTTCTTCCCTGCACATCAGGGCAATAGCATCTACATCTGTTACAGGAATGGTATAAGCCTTATCTGCATACGTTCTGGCAATACCATCTGCATATCCGTCGCACACAACAGTCTCATAACCTTTCTCTTTTGCTTTCTTTACCAGCTCTGTAAATTCTCCGAGCGTTCCCAGAATCAACACTTTATGTTTCATATCCGTTCCTCACATTCTCTGACAACCGAAGCCATATATTTCATATCCTCCACGCTGTAACGCTGATCGCAGGGCAACGGAAGAATATTGGCAGCCCAGGTATATTCCAGACTTTTTTGTCTCAGAGTTCTCAATTATATTTTTCCAGTAAGTCGGCACAAATATCTTCTTTTCGGCAAGATATCTGCGAAGTTTCATTCCATCAGCGTGGAAATACGGATATGCAAAAGGTCCCTCCGGCACAGTCTGATTAAATATACTTTCCGATGGAAGCAGTTCTCCGAGAATCCGGTAGTTTTCTTCCCTTTTTTTCTTTGCTCTGTCATAATCCACAGCTTTCAGAAGATTCTGTGTAAGCTTTGACATCTGCCGAAGCTCCATCCCGTCATATTTTGCCGCATTTTCCAGCATATCTTTGTAGTAGGTTCCGGCATTATGCTCATAACGCCCCAGAATATGTTTCATACGCTCTGCAGAATAATCGACAGTCTTATTTTCTGTCAGGCTGGTATCTGTTGACAGATATGCGCCATCGCTGACACCCCAGAATTTTCTGCAGGAATACAGTGTATCTATCCCTTTTAATGGTTTCTGAAAAAATGCATGGGTATGGTCCACTATGATGTTTCCGTAAATCTTTTTATACTCTGATATCCGGGAATCAGACAGCTGACCATAGTAATTAACCAGATAAAGATATTCCCCTTCCGGAAGCTGTTCTTTCGGATACAGAACTTCCAGTTTCTCATTCAGATGATAAAATTCTGTCTCTATCTGATTTTCCTGACAGGTATGCACCACTGATCCACACAGAAAATACGGTAATAGGATTTTCCTGCACCTGCGGCTCTTCAAAAGCCACAGCAGTGCGGTTCTTCCAAGATTGACCCTGTACAGGTCAGGATAATATTCCTCTCCCGGCATCTCTTCCAGCTGAAAATATCCGCCAATTTCCTTCATTATTCGTCCGTATCCTCCCGACGTATTACATAATGGGGCATTTTTTTTGCCTCATTAAGAATATTCATTAAATAGATTCCCATAATTCCGATCGATAACAAAATCAGTCCAAAAAACGCCAGCATAACCAGCATCAGCGAAGTCCAGCCCTGCACAGATATGCCCAGTGTAAAATATCTTACCAGATAACAGACCGACAGAACTACACTTATCAGGAAACTGACAATTCCGATATTTCTCACCAGCAGAAGGGGAAATGCAGTATGTGTCGTGATATCATAAATCAGATCTTTCAGCAGTCTCTTAAAGGAATAACCGCTTTTTCCGTAAGCTCTGTCTGCATGCTGAACCGGAACATTAATAATACGGTTAGAACTCCTGATCAGAAGGTTTCCAATCTGTGGAAGATATGTATTTGTTTTTACCATGGCATCCACAAGGAATCTGCGGATCAGCCTGTAACTGGTGATCTGAAGATCCGGATCTTTTCCCAGCATCTTTGAAGTTGCCCATACAGAAAATTTCGTTCCCAGTTTGCGTATCGGACCATGCTTTCTTCCTTCATAGCTTGCAATGATAACATCCACATCCGGTCTCTCCTGCATGGTTCTGACCATCTTCGGAAGTTCCTCCGGCTGATGCTGAAGGTCATCATCCATTGTTACCACAAACTCTCCTTTTACATGTGCAAATCCACACAGAAGTGCCGGATGCTGTCCGAAGTTACGGGCCATCTGTATGATCCGTACCCTGTGATCCTTTTCTCTGAGTTCCGTCATGATCTCATAAGATCTGTCCTTTGATCCGTCATCTACCAGGATCAGTTCAAAGTCTTCTTTAAGAGTTTCCCGGAATACTTTCTCCAAACGGGTATATAGTTCTCCCAGTGTATGTTCAGAATTATATACAGGAACAACCACTGAATATAAGCTCATATGCTTTTCCTTTCTCTTTTCATCTTTTTGCAATCATTTTTATCATATCATTTTCAACATTTCTTTTCAAGATTCCTGCTGCACAAACCTTGACTTCCCTGCTTTTTTATGTAAAATAGTTACTGTCCGACAGCTTTCAGACACGCTCTATTGGATGAAATCCGTAAAATACCATTATCGCCCGGAGGTATTATGTCAAAACTCAAAGACTACATACAACTTCATCTGAATATCCTGCTGTTTTCACTGACAAGTGTTTTTTCCAAAGCTGCATCTGTTCAGTATAATAAACATGGTCTCAGCAGTCCTCTGCTTTACCTGTTCCTGTTCCTGATGGTAGCCAACTGCGGAATCTACGCCATCACCTGGCAGCAGGTCATCAAGAAATTCTCTTTGTCTACTGCCTATGCCAATAAAAGTGTTTATCTTCTGTGGTCGCAGATATGGGCAGTGCTGATCTTTCATGAAAATCTTTCCATTCAGAATATCATAGGTATTCTGGTGGTTTTATTTGGAGTATGGACGGTGCAGAGATATGAATAGAACATTTATTTTAATCATGTTGAGCGGAACATTTTTTTCCGCTGTTTCACAGATACTTCTGAAACAGAGCGCAAATATCAAATACGAAAACCGAATCAGGGAATATCTCAATTTCCGGGTGATTCTCTCATACACCATATATATGCTGATCCTCCTCCTCAATACATGGTGTTATACAAAAGTAGATATGCGCTATGGTCCTGTCATTGATACTGCCGCCTATGTGTTTGTCCTGCTTCTCTCTCATTTCATTCTGAAGGAAAAAATCACGAAAGGAAAAATCATGGGAAACCTGATCATCATTGCAGGTATCCTGATCTATACGCTTTAATTACGGCAATTTCATAAAAAGATCCCGAAGCTGTTGCAGAATTTCCATCAGTGCCACAGCTGCAGGATCTTTTTATATGTTTCAATATTTTTTACCGCTTTTTATATTGTCTGGTACACACTCCATTTCCATCAAACACAGATACAATCCTGTTGGAACTGGTCAGTGTAATGTTCTCGGCACGCGTACCGGAAAGTGCGGAACTGCCTTTGTAAAAATAGTATTTTTTACCATTCAGTGTCAGCCATCCCTTATACGCTTTTCCGTTTTTCCGGAAATAATAGGTGTGCTCCCCACTTTTTTCCCTGACTTTGTACATTCCATTCTCGCAACGTACACCGTCGCTTCCAAAATAGTAGATATCGCCGGTAGATCTGGTCACGCGGCGGTTTTTAAACATATATCCGGATTTTGTATGGAACCAGTAACATTTCCCGTCTACTTTCTTCATTCCCATCAGAGCATAACCATCAGAACTGATATAATAGGTCTTTCCATTTACAGTTACCCACTGATCTGACACACGTTCGCCATTTTCATTGACATAATAGTATTTTCCATTTTCCTGATGAAGTCCTGTCTGTTCCTGGCTTCCATCATTGCTGCCTGTATCGGGTTTCATTGCCGGAACATAGGAATGCAGAGATTTCCATCTCGGCGTAATTTTCTTTGTATAGTCCACATAGCCAAAATCCATATCAACATCATTGCCTGCAGGAATTCCTGCTACCAGTCCGCTGGTACTATTCAGTCCGCTTTCCCGGTTACCGTCTGTGGACTGCCATATTGTATAATTGTACCGTTCCTTATCAGGTGCCTGAATCGTGTCCCCATATCTTGCGATCCATACATCCACTCCTGATAATAAGGACCAGTCTATGTAATTATCATACCAGTTGGTATTGCAGTAAACCATTGGATAATATCCGGCCCTGCGCACTTCATTGCAGAAGGTCAGTGCCATCTCTGAGACTGTTTTTGCAGAAAGCTTACTTGCTTTTGCATACTCCAGATCATATACGACCGGATAGGAAACCTTGTAACCCTGCATTTTGCTGATGGCAAGCTGTGCTTCCTTTAATGCGGTAGTTGTCGATAAGGCTGTACTGTACACATAGGTGCCTGTGGGTACTCCGGCAAGTTCTGCATTTGTCATATTCTCATCATAGGTATAATCTTCGTGAGTCAGGCCATAGGAGATCCGGACAAACGCAAAATCTATATCAGACCTCTTTACCTGTTTCCAGTCAATATTGCCCTGCCATTCAGAGACATCCATGCCTCTGGTTATCGCACCCGGAATGATTTCACCACTTCCGTTATAGCAGACACCGTTGATCTTTTTCCATGCTTTGGAGTTCACTTTTTTTCTTGATGACTCTGTACCGGAAGTTCTTGCAGAATAAATAAATTCCTCCTCAGCCACTGTATCACGTCTGTCATAATGCGGATTTGCAAAAACAGAGCTTACAGGCTGCGCTACAGCTATCGCAGCTGCCAGACAACCAACAATAAGCCTTTTTCTGATTTTTAAAAAATCTCTTTTCATCTTTCTACTCCTGTCTTCTAATAAACGTCCATTTTATTACAATACTATTAACATATTATACACACTATATTACATTTTCGCAAGATAATCCCTGATATATACCCAAAAACGGCTGCACATTTCTTGCTCTGTGCAGCCGTTTTGCATATTTCGTTTCTATAAGCAATTATGTTTATTTATCCTGGCAGAAATATCCGGATCAGACAGCCGGATCTGTAGGATCAAAATTAGCAGCTCCTCTTAACGGAGTCAGTGCTTTCTTTCCAAGAGGTCCTTTCATTGCATCATCTGCTTTATATTTACCATCAATAATACTGATCGGTGCGCCATTACAGTTCTCATAAACCCACTTCGCATCTGCCACACAGGTTCTGATACATCCATGTGATGCGGGAGATCCAAGCTTATTGTACTCTACTGCCGGAAGATTATATGAGTTTGCCTGGCCGCAGGCTACAGAATGAACAAAGATTCCTCCCTGTCCGGCACCGTCTACATGAGTTCCATACTGTCCCCAGGATGGTCCCATAAGAGGCTGCCACCTCAGGCTTCTGCTCAGTGTAAAGTTACCGGTCGGAGTTGGTGTTCCTGCTAAACCTACAGATACCCTGATCGTCTTAACAGGAATTGTTCTGGCTGAATCAGCATAAACAGTCATAACTCCGTTTACTCTGTCCACCTGAACAGAATACGGTCCTCTGTATCTGTTTGTCAGATCAGTGATACGGTATCCGTTATGGTCAAAGTAATACAGAATTCCATTAACTCTCATACTCTTATTTCTTGCAAATCCGTTTCCTGACGGATCGATATATCTCACCAGGTTTTTAGCATTACTTACAATTACCCATCCTCTTGTATATTTACCGTTTGCATCCAGATAACCGTTTACTCCATTCTTTTTCATAAACTGATTTGTCTGAACCACACATTCTTTAAGATAATAGTAATTGCCGCTGTATTTTCTCCATCCGCTCTTATACAGGCTTCCCTTAGAGGATGCGATATACCATTTCTTTTTATAGCGCACCATTGTGCTCTTATATACTTTACCTTTGTGTTCTGCGGATGTAGATGATTCAAATATATATTTCTTTCCATCGATTTCTGTCAAACCGCTTGCAAGCTTTCCTGATGGTTTAAAATAATAACCTGCGGAAGTCCACTTATCCGTATAATGATTTCCCTTGGAATCAAAATACAGCCAGCCAAGGAATTTGCCACTGGTGCTGACAAGTTTCTGCCAGCCATGTTTCTCAACAACACGACCCGGAGTACTTCCAAAGTAATAGTAATGATCGCCTGCTTTTGCCCATCTCTTTGTCCAGGTTGCCCGCTTTCCGTTTGAGCCAAAATAATATCTGAAATTGCCGTATTTTACAAGTTTATTTCTATAAATCTGGCCGTTACTGTCGGTACAGTAATATGCACCATTCTGAGCCTTCTTCATCACTGATTTCAGAACATATCCATTGGCATCCAGCAAGTAATCTCCGGTTCCTTTCTCCGGGATAGCTGTGGCAACTACGCCACGCTTATAATATTTACCGATGTCTGCCGGAATATTTCCCTTTTTAAAATACAGCCAGCGCTCTCCCTTAGTGGTATCTGAACGAAGCCATCCATTGTGGAACATTTTTCCGGGAATGTCGCTGCTTGCAGGATCAAAATAATACAGGTTTGATTCGCCGTTAACTGTGAGGGTGATCTCTCCTGTCTGTGGCTTACCTTCAGAATCAAGGCAGTAATAATCCTCATTGATCTTGAAATATCCGGTATATGTACCTGCTGCTTTTGCTTTCGCTTCAAGCTGTGCAATTGTCTCCAGATTACCATTCTCATCGTAGTACTGGAAATATGTTCCTGTCCATTTCCATACACTCTTCTCCTGCTGGCCTACTGTAGATGTATATGGAGTTATCGCTTCTCCTTCACATCCGGTATAAACAACAGCCTCATCTGCAGTTGTAAAATAGGACTGATTTGCCTGGGCTTCTGTTTCTTCCCCTGTGGCATCTTCTCCTGCTGACTGAGCTGCATCTGATGTCGGTTCTTCATCAGCTGAAGATTTTTCTTTTACCTCAGCCTGTCCAGTTACAAGGATTCCCTCTTCATCAAACAGATAATATCCTGTATGGGTTTCCCCTTTATACTCTGTGCTGATCTTTACAATTCCGTCTGCCACTGTATAAAATTCTTCATTTGTTACAGACACTGTATCCGTTGCTGCTGGTGTTTCCATTGCTGTAACCTCTGCTGTCACAGCTGTTGTATCTGTTTCAGCCACTGCTGTTTCAGATGATTCTGTCTGATCTCCTGAGAATCCGTCAGTCTCAGACAGCATCTCCTCATCGGGTAGTGCTGCTGTTGCTGCTTTCTGATCATCTGTATTTGCTGTATCCTGATTTTTTGCAGGTTTGCGCAGTTTAAAGCCATTCTCTGTGCTTACCCAGTCCTCAGCTTTCACTACAGCGGCTCCAACGGCATCCGTAGCATCTGCTGTTGACGGCGTCTCGTCCGGCAATGCAGCAGCCGTATCCGTTCCCGCTGTAAATGCGTCGTCTGTCTGTTCCTGTGATGGTACTGCTGTCCCATCATCTCCATCTGAAAAAGCGTCTGCTTCTGTTTCAGAAGTTTCTTCTGTAACATTTACTTCTTCTGCATCTGTCTGTGTGGCAACAGCCGGAGCTGTATCAGGTGAAGTAAATGCAGCAGCACCTGCTTCACTGACAGTTGCCATTGTCATAATAAGACTCAATGTAACCGCAACTAATCTTCTTTTCACAATAAGTTCCTCCTCTTTTATTCATGTTACTTTATGGTTACTGTTCACTCTGTTTGTGCACAGCAGCTTTCTACTCGCCAAGGCCGCTATCAATAGCAGCAACAAGATGATCCAGGGCTTCCTGTTCATCAACACCTTCACAGGTAAGTTCTATCTCATTTCCGCATTTTACGCATGCACCAAGTACACTCAGTACACTCTTTGCATTTGCCATGCCCCCATCGTAGACAAATGTTATCTGTGACTGGTATTTCATTGCCTCATTGCACAAAATCCCCGCAGGTCTCAGATGAAGACCTGTGGGATTTTTAACTGTCACTTTTTTACTGACCATTTCACTGTTCCTCTTATATTGTTACTACCCCTTCTGTAAGTGGAGAATTCTTTTATTCCTTGTTTTCCTTACTGTCATCAACAGCAGTCCCTGATGAAATCACTACTTCCGTAGTCACATCTTCCACTGTCTCATAACCATCCGGCAAGACTATCTCAACCGGGACTTCATAACTTCCTTCTTTTTTGCCATCCAGATCTATAGATGCCTTAATGTCTTTGTCATTATTCAGATCATCCAGATCTTTGTTATCTGATTTGATTCTCACTTCTATCTGCGCAGTCTCAAATGTTACCTGCAGATCTTTCGGTTTATTCTTAACCTCTATATTCTTAGTCGGAAATTCAAACTCTCTGCTTCCGGCCGGAAGAATACTTACAGTCACCCATACATCTTCACTGGAGTCACTGGTAAGTTTCACATTGTCCGGCAGAAGATTCGTAAGACTGATTTTTTTCTCCACATCTTCGGATTCACCGGAAATATCAATACTGTCTTCCGGTATAGTGATCACATTATTATTATCCGCAAGACTTTCAAGACCTTCTGCACTGCCTGCTACACTGATCGTATCCGGCACTGTTCTCACAGCCCCAACCTGATATCCTTCAGCCGGTGTCCCTACATAATCTGCAGATATCTGCACTCCCTGACGGATTTTCCATAATTTTGCAGTCACTGTTACTTTTGCATTATTCTCAATCCGCAATGAATTCATTTCAGAATCGGTAAGTACCTCCTGATTCTTATCAATGATCGTAAGGTTTACATCCTGTGTAAAATCCTCTGTATTCCCATCCAGTTCAATGGAAGCATTTACCTTATCTATTTTATTGATCAGCGTCTTCGGGCCTGTAATCCTTACTTTCTCCGGACTGGCAGTCAGACTTCCTACTTCATAATCTTTGCCCGGTTTCGTATCACCTCTGCTGACATTTACCACAAACTCCTGTGTCTCTTTTTCATCAAGATTTACACTGAGATTCTGAGGAGTAACTTTGATATCACTGGGAGATACCCCCGGTACAGAACAGGTAACGGTAATAGGAACCATAACCGGATTTGTATCCAGGCTTACCGCCTGCTGAAGATCAGCTACCGCAGAGATGTCTGTGACTTTGATCTTGTCTCTGATCTTCTTGGTTGTAGTGATCGCAACTTTTATGGAATCCTGGTTCTGTTCCGGCATACACATCTTACCGATGGTATCTGAAGATTCCACATATTCCTTGTTGATCAGTTCCACATCATTGAGCGTATAGTAATTGGTTCCTGTCGGATTATCTATGTTTACAACGATCAGCCATAGCACAACAGCTATTGCGACAGACATGATTTTCAGAGGTATATTATCTGTTATTTTTCGCTTCTTCATGCTTCACTCTTCCTTTCAGTAAATGGCGAAGTTTGCTGTTGTCTACAACCTGCTTATTCTGCGCTCTGACCAGGATTTCTCTGAGTTTTGCACTGTTTACACTTCTGGTCAGCTTTCCTCCCTGCGCTACAGATACCTGACCGGTTTCCTCTGATACAATGATCGTAACAGAATCTGTCTGCTCACTGATCCCCACACCTGCCCTGTGCCGCGTTCCAAGCTGTTTGCTCAGTTCCATATTATCAGACAGTGGAAGATAGCATGTTGCAGCCACAATCCTGTTCTCTCTTACAATAACAGCTCCGTCATGAAGTGGTGTGTTATGTTCAAATATATTGATCAGAAGCTGACTGGTAAGGATTGCATCCAGATTAATACCTGTTCTTATATAATCGGTCAGCAGCTCATTCTGCTCAATTACGATCAGTGCTCCGGTCTTAACTTCTCCCATATCAAAACATGCTTTGACCAGCTCACTGATGGTTTTATCCGTAAATCTTTCCTTCACCTCTTTACCTGCATCAAAAGGTATCAGTGAAGCCATGATTCGCTTTTGTCCAAGCTGTTCCAGAACTTTTCTGAGCTCCGGCTGAAAAATAACGATCACACCTACGATCAGTGTACTTGCCAGATTTGAAAAAATCCACAGAATCGTATTCATCCTGAAAATATACGCGATCAGAATGAAGAGGAGAACGACCAGTATTCCTTTCAGAAGTGTATATGCATGAGTATATTTGATCCATACCATGAACTGATATACAAAAAAAGCGATCAGTGCAATCTGTATGATATCTATAATCCCAATCTTAGGAAATGCCAGTCTTGATAATGTTTCTATCAAATTTCCTGAAAAATCCTGCATATGGCTCTCCTTTCCTTATCATTTTTATATATCTTATCGTTGAAAATGTTTTCAGTGGATTTTGTGTTACTGTTCACTCCGTTCACAGTAACGTAGCCAAAATTCATTCCAGATTGCCTGCGGCAATGGAATTTTGGCTCGTATGTCTCATCGTTACCGGAAACTGCTTTTTACAGATTTTTTAATGATTCTTCCAGTTTCTTCTCAAAATCCACGCTGTCAATATCTTTCTTTCTCTCTACAGGTGCTGCAGCCTCATCTGTCGTCACTGCTTTCTCATCACCATGAAAAATAGGATTCGCATAAGAAACAACGTTATCCTGTGCCGGTCTTTCATCCTTTGCAGAACTTCCGTTAATCTTCTTTATACTTCTTTCAGATGTTGTGACACAGGCTTTCGGCACTGCTTTTACATAATAATAATATTCATCATCCTCATATTCCAGTCTCTCGGTACGGGTATAGTCACCACCAAATACAAAGAATTCAAGAAGTAATCCTATCACCACAGAGATCACTGTATAAATGATCAGCGTAACAACATCAATATCCAGTCTAAAATAAAATCCACCTGCAATAATCATCAGAACATACACAACTCCACCTGCAATAATGGCAATTCTCCATGCATAGTCAAAAGAGCGGGTACGTATCAGATTCACCAGCAGAATCACTGCGATAAAGGCAATCACTGTGATCCACATTCCCCAGTTCTGCACGATTCCATCTGTCAGAAGTTTTAATTTGTCAGCTATGGCAACATCCGGGTTTTCCAGAAGTTTATGCTGTACACGTATAAAACGGATAAAATAGTAAATAATCACTCCGCAGCCTGCAGGAAGTGCAGAAAACGCATTGCACAAAAGTCCGCTTCCGATAGGAAGAAGCGTCGGAACACTGAACCCAAAGGAAAGCGGTGTAAATACAAGTACTAAATTATTGTCTGAACTGAATCTCAGGAAGAGAATTGCCATAAACAGGATCAGCACAAGCATAAAACCTGCAACTTCTATCCCCAGTGCATAACCATGTGCGACCATCAGGGCAAATCCTACAAAAATCATTACACCTGAAGGAAGAATGGAACAGATCAGTGCAAGGATCAGAACAATAAATATATTATCGATCTGCTTCATATATCCCATATTGGTATTGATCCATATGAAATAAACCATTGCCAGAACGAAACGTAAGACAGGCAGGATATAAATCTCATACTGGCTGTATAAATTCTTTATTCGCTGTTTTAATTCGAGTAATGCTGTCATTTTTTATATCCTCCTGTAACTCCTCTGGCTGAAGATTTTTTATCTTCGCGACCGTAGATTTTACTTAATTGTGTAAGTTCTTCATAATAATTTTTCACACTTTTCTTTGCTTTGTGGTATTTCACCGTATATTGGATATATGTCAGGACAGAAAACAGTACCAGCACTGCCACATACCCCAGAATAACTTCCACGCCCAGTGAAACAAGGTTCATCTTATGAACATTATCTATCAGATATTCAGCAAAATATGCTGCGATACCGGCCAGAATCAGGCAATACCCAATCGTAACAAGGAAAAAATTCTTAATCATGGCAAGTCCGATATAATCACTACGGTAGTACCTGCTGACCGGAAGATATTTCTTTCCTTCCCCCTGTTCATACATGGCAAGTTTATTCATGATTTTTATCTTCTCTTCATTTAACATAAATTACTCCTTACTGTATGCTTTTCCTTTTGCTATAATCCGCTATTACTGTTCACTCTGTTCTCAGCAACAACCTGATATCATTCATATAATCATACAGATTAATTGTAACATATATCATTATGTATGAAAAGTGTTTTTTCTTATCTCCTGCCTATGCAAACCGTAAGAAAATAAACATTTCCGGCACCTTTTCTCTTCAGGCATCCGGCCATTGCATCGATCGTACTTCCTGTTGTATACACATCATCTATCACCAGGATATTCTTTCCCCTGACATCTCCGGTCACGCAGAACGCTTTTTCCAGGTTTTTTCTTCTCTGCAAAGCATTCAGTTTTTTCTGCGACTTTGTCTTTAAAACTTTCTGCACAATATTGACATCTGTGGAAATCCCGGTATAATGACCGAGTTTCTCCGCCAGATATGCAGCCTGATTAAAACCTCTCTGCCGCTCCTTCGACCTGTGTACCGGAACCGGCACGATCAGATCCGGCTTCCATTCCCGCAATTCTTTCTGTGCATATCGATACATTGCTCTGGCGTAAAAATCACCGTATTCTCTGCATCCATAGTACTTATATCTGGTAACAGATCTTCTCATTATGCCATCATAAACAAAAATACCTCTTCCCTGTTCATACATATGCCTGTGTTTCTGACAGTCTCTGCAGTATTCCCCTGTTTCTATGGGTTTTCCACATTTATAACATCTGGGATGACCAATCGGACGAAGTTCTTTCTCGCATTCCGGACAGATCATCCTTCGCTGATCTGCCAGTATTTTCTGACAGACCGGACAGCATCTCGGGTAAAAAATATCAGCAACCATGTTCAGAAACCGTTTCATTTCCATTTCCTTCCACTATTTTACTCTTTGTTTTGCTATCCTCTGTATTTCTGTTTTTTTCATATTATCGGAATAAATTTTTTCTCTGTTATTATTCAGTCATCAGATCACAGTCTGCAATATCATTCTTCACCATCTGTATTATTATCCCCTGTAGTCTCACTCAGTTCTCTGATCCGTTCATCCAGTGCACTGTATCTCTTCTGCTGTTTTTCATTGCGTATCATCTCTGCAAAGGTCTCCTCTTTTCCCACAACCGTCACACATTTTCTTGCTCTGGTAACTGCGGTATAAAGAAGGTTCCTGTTTAAAAGCATCTGTGGTCCGGAAAGCAATGGAAGTATGACTGCCGGATACTCAGATCCCTGAGACTTGTGGATTGTAATAGCATATGCAAGTTCCAGTTCCTCCAGCTGTTTGAACGAGTACATTGCAAAACGTCCATCCTCAAATTCCACTTCTGCTGTCTCAGCAAATTCATTGATTTCCCTGAGGATTCCGGTGTCTCCGTTAAATACTCCCACGCCTTTCTCAATGACAACCCCATATCGTCCCCGGATTTCCCATTCCATCTGATAATTATTTCTGATCTGCATGACCTTGTCCCCTGTGCGGAACAGCCGGTCTCCAACCGCCCTCTCGGATTTCCCGTCTTCCGGCGGATTCAGGTATCTCTGCAGGATCTGGTTCAGCCGCTCTACTCCCAGAAGTCCCTTTCTCATAGGTGTCAGTACCTGTATCTCAAAGGGTTTGGCATCTACATAGCGCGGCAGTTTCTCCTGGATCAGCGCGATCACTACTCTTATAATGATATCTGCATCATATCTCTTCAGAAAAAAGAAATCTCTGCTCTTATTATTGATCTGAACCTGTTCTCCCTTATTTATCTTATGAGCATTTACAACAATATCACTCTCTGATGCCTGTCTGAATATCTTAGTCAGTTCCACTACATGGAAACATCTGCTTCGGATAATATCTCTCAGCACATTGCCCGGGCCTACACTCGGAAGCTGATTCTCATCCCCCACAAGGATCAGTCTGGTTCCTGCTACCACTGCAAGAAGAAGAGAATGCATCAGATGGATATCCACCATAGACATTTCATCAATAATGATCACATCTGCCTCCAGCGGATTCTGCGCATTCCTCTCGAATTTAGCTGAATGCCCGTCCCTCTCTTCTTCCGGCATTCCATTCAGTTCCAGCAGACGGTGAATTGTCTGCGCCTCATATCCGGTAGTCTCTGTCATTCTCTTTGCAGCACGTCCGGTAGGTGCAGCCAGCCGAATCTCTGCACCTTCTCCCTCAAAAAAGCGGATGATCGCATTGATCGTTGTCGTTTTACCTGTACCGGGGCCTCCTGTAAGAATAAAGAGTCCATGATCCGCTGCTTCAGTGATTGCTTTCTTCTGCATTTCATCCAGAACAGTTCCTGTCTCTTTCTCGATCAGCTCAATTCTGTGCCTGACAAGCTCTTTATCCTCAGGACACACAATATTCAGTTCATTAAGCATCCTGGCAGTGTTCAGTTCCAGATAATAATACTGTGCCGGATAAACGATAGTTTCTCCGCTTTTTTCTTTCAGCACCAGCTTCCTGTCAATAACCATATCCATAAGATGTTTCTCCATATAGGATTCATCTACTCCCAGAAGTCTGGCACATCTTGTAAATAACTGTTCCCTCGGAAGATAAGTATGTCCTTCTCCCGAAGCCTGCAGAAGAGTATACAGCATTCCGCTGCGGATTCTGTAATCTGAGTCTGCGTGAATACCGACTCTGGCAGCAATCTCATCAGCAATCTTAAATCCCACACCGGAAATATCTTCCGCAAGTCTGTAAGGATTCTCCTGAAGGATCGTATAGACAGATTCCTTATATTTCTGATAAATCTTTGCGCCCAGGTTCAGGGAAATCCCATATTTCTGCAGAAAGATCATTACTTTTCGCATCTCTGCCTTCTCACTTACCTGCGCAGCGATCTCCCGGGCTTTTTTCTCACTGATCCCCTTTACCTCTGCAAGCCGCTCCGGCTCTTCTTCTACGATACGGAGTGTGTCATCTCCAAACTTCCGCACGATCCTGGCAGCCAGTGCAGCACCGATTCCCCTGATGGCGCCCGAACCCAGATAACGTTCTATTCCATATGTATCCTCCGGCATCTTCTCTGTAAAAGAACTGATCTGAAACTGTTTGCCATATACCGGATGATGGATATATACTCCGGTTGCTTCAATAGATGCCCCCTGTGTGATCGCAGGGAAACTTCCCACGCAGGTCAGCTCTTCCTCTTTTTTTGTACCTTTCAGTACCATAACTGTATATCCGTTATCTTCATTTCTGAAAATAACATGATCTATGTATCCTGTGACAGTTTCACTCATGTGCTTTTCTCCACACCTCCTGCTTCTTTGAGCCTCTGACAACGCAAAAAGGCACTGCACTGTGCAGTACCTCCTGCTTTATCCGTCAAAACGTGCCATTACCTCTGCATACTTACCGGTTCCCACTGCGACCACGCTCATTGCATCCTGCACAGTCAGTGTACTTACCCCGGTTCTCTGCTCGATCAGTGTATCCATCCCATGAAGAAGGGCACCGCCGCCTGTAAGTACGATTCCTCTGTCTACAATATCCGCAGCCAGTTCCGGCGGTGTCTTTTCCAGAATTCCATGAACAGTCTCCACAATCTGGCTTGTAGCATCCTTTAACGCCACACGTATTTCTTCTGAGGTAAGTGTCACTGTCTTCGGCAGACCGGTGATCACATTTCTCCCCTTTACTTCCATTGTTCTCGGATTTGATTCCTCTATAGCCGTACCAATCTGAATTTTGATCTTCTCTGCCATATCTTCTCCGATAAAAAGTCCATGATTCTTTCTCACATAGTTCAGTATAGCCTGATTAAAAGTGTCCCCTGCAACTTTCACAGAAGCGGAAACCACAACCCCCGCAAGAGAGATAACCGCAACATCCGAAGTTCCGGCTCCAATGTCTACGACCAGATTTCCAAAGGGCTTGGTCACATCCACCCCGGCTCCGATTGCCGCAGCTATAGGTTCCTCCACCATATAGACATCTCTGGCACCAGCCTGATAGGTTGCTTCCTCCACTGCCTTTTTCTCAATCTCTGTAATTCCACTGGGAACACAGATACTGATCCTGGGCTTGCGGAAAGCTCTTCTTCCTATTGCTCTGGATATAAAGTATTTCAACATCTTCTCTGTAACTGTATAATCAACGATCACGCCCTGTCTGATGGGACGGATGATCTCCATATCTGAAGTAATGCGCCCTTCCATCAGACGGGCTTCTTCACCGATTGCACGTATCTTCTCTGTATTTTTATCATAAACTACGATCGAAGGCTCATTTAGCACAAGCCCCTTTCCTGTAGAATAAGCCAGACTGTTCCTGGTTCCCAGGTCAATTCCAATATCACTTGTCGGCATGGAAATCCCCTTTCTGTTCTTACGTTCTCCTCATCCCCTTCAACTGATCATTACTTTTTACAGTCTCTACCGGGGACTTATCCGGTTTAGTTATAACAACTCCATAAAATAATGCGATCAAAACAGTCCAACAGGGCTTCACATCCTGATAAGCCGGATCAAAATATATTATTTACGAGAATTGCTATAAATAATCTCTTCTATTATATACAACTTCCATTTAAAAAGAAAGTCCTGCAATATGATTTCAAGATTATTTCAGATATTTCTTTACATATTTTCCGGTATAGGAAACCGGTGACTGTGCCACCTCCTCAGGAGTTCCCTGAGCAACTACGGTACCTCCTTTGTCTCCGCCCTCCGGTCCGATATCAATGATATAATCTGCGGTCTTAATCACATCCAGATTATGCTCGATCACAACTACTGTATTACCGCCCTCCGATAATCGTTTCAGAATCTCCACCAGCTTATGCACATCCGCAAAATGCAGACCTGTGGTAGGCTCATCCAGAATGTAGATAGTCTTACCTGTGCTGCGCTTGCTCAGCTCTGTGGCAAGCTTGATCCTCTGTGCCTCTCCTCCGGAAAGCTCTGTGGAAGGCTGTCCCAACCGGATATAGGAAAGTCCTACATCATAAAGAGTCTGTATCTTTCTTTTAATAGAAGGAACATTCTCAAAAAAAGTCAGTGCTTCCTCCACCGTCATATTCAGCACATCGTAAATATTCTTATCCTTATACTTTACTTCTAGGGTTTCTCTGTTATATCTCTTACCTTTGCAGACCTCGCATGGTACATATACGTCCGGAAGGAAATGCATCTCAATTTTGATAATACCGTCACCGCTGCATGCCTCACATCTTCCGCCCTTTACATTAAAACTGAATCGTCCTTTCTTATATCCTTTTGCCTTGGCATCTGCTGTTGCTGCAAAAAGATCTCTGATCTGGTCAAATACCCCGGTATAAGTCGCAGGATTGGAACGTGGAGTACGGCCAATAGGTGACTGGTCAATATTGATAACCTTATCCAGTTGGTCTGTTCCCAGAATGTCCTTATGTTTTCCCGGAATCACTCTTGCCCGGTTCAGATCTCTTGCCAGGCGTTTATAAAGAATCTCATTGATCAGAGAGCTCTTACCTGAGCCCGAAACTCCTGTGATACAGGTCATGATCCCAAGAGGTATCTTCACATCGATATTCTTGAGATTATTCTCTGCCGCCCCCTTGACAGTAAGAAAACCGGTTGGCTTCCGTCTCTCCAAAGGTACCGGAATTTTTAATTTTCCGCTCAGATAAGCTCCTGTGATGGAATCCTCGTTCTTCATCAAATCCTCTGCAGTTCCCATGGCAACCAGTTGTCCGCCATGCTCCCCTGCACCGGGACCTATATCTACAATACAGTCTGCGGCACGCATGGTATCTTCATCATGCTCCACAACGATCAGGCTGTTTCCAAGATCACGCAGTTTCATCAGAGAACCAAGAAGTCTGTCATTATCCCTCTGGTGAAGTCCGATACTCGGTTCATCCAGAATATAGGCAACTCCTACCAGCCCGGAACCAATCTGGGTAGCCAGACGGATTCTCTGCGCCTCGCCGCCGGAAAGAGTTCCTGTCGCACGTCCCAATGAAAGATAATCCAGTCCTACATCTGACAGGAAACTTACCCTTGCCCTGATTTCCTTCAGAATCTGTCTGCCGATAAGCTGCTGCTGCTCGGAGAGCTGCATATCCGCCAGAAAGGCTTTCAGCTTCTCTATGGAAAGATTGGTGACCTCATAAATATTCTTATCCGCCACAGTCACAGCCAGTGATTCCTTCTTCAGTCTCTGACCTTTACAGGTTTTACATGGAGTAATGCGCATGAAAGATTCATACTCCTGCTTCATGGCATCAGAGCCTGTCTCTCTGTAACGCTGCTCCACATTTCGGATCAGCCCCGGAAACGCCACATCGTAAACGCCCTCTCCGCGCTGCCCTTTATAGTAAACCTTTACAGAATGTCCATTAGTTCCGTTGATCAGAATGTCCTGTATCTTCTCCGGATACTCCTCAAAAGGTGTTGCCAGGCTGAAATCATATTCTCTGGCAAGAGCATCCAGGATTGCCCTGGAAAAGCTTCCCTCATTTGTGCAGGACTGCCATCCTGTGACCACAATGGCACCATCCAGGATACTCAGAGATCTATCCGGGATCATCAGATCAATATCAAATTCCATTTTATACCCAAGTCCCAGACAATCCGGGCAGGCACCAAAAGGATTATTGAAAGAAAAGCTTCTCGGTTCAATCTCATCCACACTGATACCGCAGTCAGGGCAGGAAAAGCTCTGGCTGAAATTATGGATATTTCCATCCATAGTATCTACCATCAGAAGGCCCTCTGCCAGATCCAGCACTGTCTCAATGGAATCTGAGAGTCTTTTCTCAATCCCGGGCTTCACGATCAGACGGTCTACCACAATCTCTATATTATGCTTGATATTCTTGTCCAGACTGATCTCCTCGGAAAGCTCATACAGGTTTCCGTCAATCTGCACACGTACATATCCGCTTCTCTTTGCCTGCTCCAGAAGCTTTGCATGAGTTCCCTTGCGCCCCCGCACAACAGGCGCCAGAAGCTGGATCTTCGTTCTCTCCGGAAAAGACATGATACTGTCTACCATCTGGTCAACTGTCTGCTTCTTAATCTCTCTTCCGCACTTCGGACAATGAGGGATTCCCACTCTGGCATACAGAAGTCGGAAATAATCATAGATTTCTGTCACTGTTCCTACTGTGGAACGGGGATTGCGGTTGGTAGATTTCTGATCAATGGAAATGGCCGGCGGCAGACCTTCGATGCTCTCCACATCCGGCTTCTCCATCTGTCCAAGGAACTGTCTTGCATAGGAAGAGAGAGATTCCATATAACGGCGCTGTCCCTCTGCATAGATGGTATCAAAAGCCAGTGAAGATTTACCGGAGCCACTCAGTCCTGTAAATACCACAAACTTGTCTCTGGGAATATCCACACTTAAATTCTTAAGATTATTAACATTGGCACCTCTGATCCTGATAAAGTGCTTCTTCGTTGTATCTGCTGCCATTGTGGGCCTCCTGTTTCTCATTTATAAATAATAACTGTTTCTTACCTTAACAGTTACACCTTTTTCGTATGTTATGATATTCATGGATTGTGCGCAGTTTCGCTGCCCCGCAATCCTCATGGCATCAGTATAATACAGGAACATTTGTTCGTCAAGGCGTTTACGGCAAAAAATCCGCCATAACGGAATTGCTTACATGGATTCCATCTCTGCTCAGAAAAATCCTTCCTTTTTCTTCCAAAAGCAGTCCCATTGACTTATATTTTCTCAGAACATCCCCGTATATTGCATCTATTTCACTGCCAAACTGTCGCTCAAACTCAGCTTTTGAGATTCCTCTGGTCATACGAAGTCCCAGAAACATGAACTCCGCCATCTCATCCTCTCTGGTGAGGGGCGGCTCTTTTTCTCTTATTTTTTCCGGTGTTCTGCTGTTTTCCAGATATTTTTTCATATCCTGTGTATTGGCAAAACGTTCCTTTCCATAAAGAGAGGAAGCTCCCAGGCCAAACCCCAGATAATCCTGTCGGATCCAATAGCCCACGTTATGCCTGCATTTTCTGCCTTTCTTTGCGTAATTGGAAATCTCATACTGCTCAAAGCCATATTCTCTCAGAATCTGTGCTGTTGCCTCATACATATTGTACTCCGCATCTTCATCCGGCAAATTCAGCGTCCGCGATGCAAAAGGTGTGCCCTCCTCAATGATCAGGCTGTATGCGGAAATATGTTCCGGATCCAGTCCTGCAACAGTGCGAAGATTATGGATCCATCCTTCATAAGTCTGATCCGGGATCGCACTCATTAGATCAATATTGATATTGTCGAACCCTGCCTCTCTTGCACTTCTGTAAGTCTCCAGAAACTGCTCATAATTGTGGATTCTTCCAAGGATCTTCAGTTCTCTGTCATCCGGCGACTGTAAACCTATGCTCAGGCGGTTGATTCCATATGTTCTGTATGCCTGCAGTTTGTTTCTGTCTGCAGTCCCCGGGTTTACTTCTATGGTGATCTCAGCATGATCCGCAATCTGAAATTTTCGTCTTATATGATTTAAAATTTCTCCTATGAATCTCTCATCCAAAACAGAAGGAGTGCCCCCTCCAATAAATACAGAGGATACACTCCTTCCTTTTCCTTCTTCTGCTGCATTGATTTCTTCAAGCAGAGCATCTACATAATCAGCCTGCTCCTTTGGACCTGACGGACCGGAAAGGAAATCACAGTAATCACATTTTTTTATGCAAAATGGAATGTGGACATAGATTTCCATGGGAGAATCTGTGATATTCCTTCTCTCCATTGTAATCTGCTCCTGTTATGACCTGTTTTCTATTCCTCAGTATCTGATGTACTGCTGTCTTGCTCATTGTTATCTGCTGAGTCGACACTGTTATCTGTACTGTCGGCATCACTTTGGCTGTCTGAACTTTCCGCAGATGAGATACCTGCTGCATCCTGCTCTGCCAGATACGTATTTACCATTGTTAGATTACCATTGGTGGTAACTGCTGCGGAAGCTACCTGATCCGGTGCCGGAGTGGGACTTGTCTCTTCCGGCGCAACACTGATCTGGATCACTTTGGAGGACGCTTCATCTACCTCCCTGGTTTTCCCACATCCGGAGACAGAAATTCCAAGCAATAACATACATAGTATAACTGTTTTTCGCTTAATCATTTTCTTCAATATTTTAACCTTCTGTTGAGATGAGCACTATTCACAGATAACTGTTCAGTACCTTCACAGTTATGTGGACAGCAGGCTGCCGAATAGTTACCATTCATACTTTATTTATCATCCAGTTTCAATACACTCATAAATGCTTTCTGCGGAATCTCCACATTGCCTACCTGACGCATACGTTTCTTACCTTCCTTCTGTTTCTCCAGAAGTTTCTTCTTACGGGAAATATCACCGCCGTAACATTTGGCAAGTACATCCTTACGCATGGCTCTGACTGTCTCTCTGGCAATAATCTTGCTTCCGACAGCTGCCTGGATCGGAATCTCAAAAAGCTGGCGGGGAATCTCGTCTTTTAATTTCTCGCACATCTTACGGCCTCTCTCATATGCTGTATCTGCATGTACGATAAAGGAAAGAGCATCCACTTCTTCTTTGTTTACCAGAATATCCAGTTTCACAAGCTCGCTGCGCTCATATCCGCAGAGTTCGTAATCCAGAGAAGCATAGCCTCTGGAGCGGGATTTGAGGGCATCAAAGAAATCATAGATAATCTCATTTAACGGCAGCTTATATTTCAGAAGCGCACGTGTTTCTTCCATATAATCCATTCCCAGATACTGCCCTCTTCGTTCCTGGCAAAGATCCATAATTGCACCGATAAATTCAGTTGTTACCATGATCTCGGCATTTACCATTGGTTCTTCCATGTATTCAATCTCTGATGGATCCGGCAGATTGCTTGGGTTTGTCAGATTGATAACTTCGCCGTTAGTTTTGTATACTTTATAAATAACACCGGGAGCTGTGGTCACAAGATCAAGGTTGTATTCTCTTTCCAGACGCTCCTGAATAATCTCAAGATGGAGCAATCCCAGAAAACCACATCGGAAACCAAAGCCAAGGGCTACGGATGTCTCTGGTTCATAGAACAGAGAGGCATCATTGAGCTGAAGCTTCTCAAGAGCATCTCTCAGATCACCGTATTTGGCACCGTCTGCCGGGTATAATCCGCAGTACACCATAGGGTTTACTTTCTTATAGCCCGGAAGTGCTTCTGCACATGGTCTGTTTTTGTCTGTAACTGTATCACCTACACGGGTGTCGCCAAGATTTTTGATGCTGGCTGTAATGTAGCCTACCATACCTGCTGTCAGTTCCTCGCATGGAATGAACTGACCTGCACCGAAGTATCCGACTTCCACAACTTCTGTGGTAAAACCTGTTGCCATCATATGGATCTGGGTGCCTCTTTTCACACGGCCATCCATGACACGGCAGAATACAATAACGCCTTTGTATGCATCATAAACGGAGTCAAAGATCAGGGCTTTTAATGGTGCATCTACATCACCATGCGGTGCCGGGATCTTTGTTACGATCTGTTCCAGGACTTCTTCTACATTAAGTCCTGTTTTAGCAGAAATTCTTGGTGCATCATGGGCTTCAAGGCCGATGACATCTTCGATTTCATTTACCACACGATCCGGTTCTGCACTTGGCAGGTCGATTTTGTTGATAACTGGAAGGACATCCAGGTCATGGTCAAGGGCAAGATATACATTTGCCAGTGTCTGGGCTTCGATTCCCTGAGCTGCATCTACTACCAGGATTGCACCGTCGCAGGCTGCAAGGCTTCGGGATACTTCGTAATTGAAGTCTACATGGCCGGGGGTGTCGATCAGGTTGAAGATGTATTCTTCGCCGTCTTTGGCTTTGTATACGATTCGTACTGCCTGAGATTTAATGGTGATTCCACGTTCTCTTTCAAGTTCCATGTTGTCCAGTACCTGTGACTGCATTTCACGTTCTGTCAGAGTGCCGGTCATTTCGATGATTCGGTCGGCAAGAGTGGATTTGCCGTGGTCTATGTGTGCAATAATACAGAAATTTCT
Source organism: Blautia sp. ZXY-1-C6 (assembly GCF_056339875.1). Classification (NCBI taxonomy): domain Bacteria; kingdom Bacillati; phylum Bacillota; class Clostridia; order Lachnospirales; family Lachnospiraceae; genus Blautia; species Blautia sp. ZXY-1-C6. Next base: position 1,828 of record NZ_JBWJVQ010000157.1, on the reverse strand, counting down.
GATTTTGCTCTGGTCTATCATTAAGGGATTCCCTCCTGAGTTCTTTCTTATTTACTATAATTTTGTATTATAGCATATGGGGAGAGGATTTGTCATCTATTTATCTACAGAGACGCACAGAAACAGTTACTGTTCACTCCCAATGTCATTAACTTAAGCAATTTGCTAATACTGCATTGATGAAAATATCAGCAGAAGGATTTGATTATGATAAAAAAGGGGATATTGAGGGATTAAGATACAATGTTTTACTGAAATTTGGGTATAACAAAAAGACAAAATCAATATTTAACATTGAAATTTGTCTAAAGATGAAATATAGTAATATATGAGTTAATGCTAATGTCTATAACAAAAACTCATCGGGAGTTTAAACCTATGCTGGCGGGCAAAGGTTCTTCCAGGTCTGATCGGCTCAATATTTTGAGCGATCAGACCTTCTACATTTATCTTTGTTATCCCATCGTGAATCCTTAAAAAATCCCTGCATGTTTTAAGCGCGGATGAATAATTCGCCTGATATTCATAAGCACGATCTTCCCGATCAATAGTTACATTTATGATTATGCTGGAACTGAAATTATATAGAATAACTCTTGCCCATACTTCCTGCACAATATAATCATATTTTTTTGAGTGAAACGCTTTCAGACACAGGGAATATTTTAAATCTCGGAAAGAGTTTTCCTCCTGCCATCTCAGATGATAAAGAGCTTTGAAATCTTCAGCTTTAAACTCTTCTTCTGGAAGATTCGTAGCAATGTTTTCATAAGAGCCATCATCAAGCTGTACGCGTAACAAACGTAAAGCAAGGTCATATTCCGTTCTTTGATCATTGAGATAATCCATCGGAGCATTCTGATAAATGTATCGGTATGAAGAGAATAGTTCAGGTCTGGAATATTTGCTTACAGCTTTAGACCTCGTCAGTATAAGAGAGATATCTTCATCAAAAGCTGGCAGGGTATCAACCGGATATCCCATCATTCCGGAAGCTCTTTTATCGTTACATCGGATAAGGAAGTACTGCCCCTTTTCAATCACATGGGCAAAGTTGTTGTAAGAAGCATAACCTCTGTCCCCAAAGAAAATGACTTTGTAGTGTTCATGGATATCTGCAGAATCAACCATGGAACAAAAAGCAGAATACTCATTTCGCTTTCGGGCAGGCTGGACTAAAATATCAGTAAAACGCTTATCAAGTAAAGAAAACATAGCATTGATATGGATCTGGTTAAATCCTCTGGTAGATTTACCATTTGGTTCAAAATAGGTATCCTTATCTTCAGGGTTAAGGAAAATATCACAGGAAGAACCATCGCAGGCCCAGAATTCATATTTACCGTTATATAGTTTTTTAGGAAGTTTCCTGTTAAAAGCAAGAAGAAGATTCCGAAAAGCATCTTCCCTGATCTTTTTACGCTGTCTGTAAAAAGCCGCTTTGGAAGGTGCATCGATAGTACGTCCGAAAAAACGGTACAGTTCTTCCCTGATACAGTCAGCTTCCATAGTCAGAAACATCAGCATATAATCTTTAAAACCAAGTTTTCTGTTTCTGATAAAATCAACTCCGGGTTTGACAGCATATTTTTCCGGTGTTTTGGAAAGATCATTGATAGCAGCAAGTAAAATAGCTTTGATAGAATCTGAATAGTTCATAAATAAATACTCCTTTGATTAAGTAATTAAAAATAACAGTGCCTAATCAAAGGGCGTTATTACTGATTGATCAGTAATAACGCCGCATATTGAGGAGTATTTGTCAAGTAATATTTTAGGAAATATCAAGCAGGTATCAGAGAGAGCATTGCCCGTTTAACAAGCAACA
>NZ_JBWJVQ010000156.1:0-31337 GCF_056339875.1 Blautia sp. ZXY-1-C6 | reverse complement strand
CGGCAGTATTCTAATCTTCCAACTGCTTTTAAGAAACAATTTTGAATGACTCCCAACGAGTACAGACGCAAGCGGTCATAAAAACCATTCCATCTTCTCCCTCACATCCGCATGCTTCAGATAAATAACATTAAATTCTCTGACTATGGGCTCACCCTTTAATGTAAAAATCCCAAGATCCGGGTCACTTTTGGCAAGTACTTCATATACAAATGAAATTCCATACCCGGACTTGATCAGGTCGATGATCATCTTAAAGCTGGAAATACATATATGCCGGTGAAAACGCTCCAGGGATTCATTATGCTCCAAAAGCTTTTCCTCCAAGATAGCCAGAGTTCCAGAGCCGTTTTCGCGATGAATCAGAGTTTCTTTCAGAATCTCCTCTACAGATACTTCACGGCCTGCAAAGGGATGATCCTTCGGACAGATTCCCACAAAAGGTTCCCGGCGATATAACTGGCTTCCAAATCTGTTTTTGTCAAAGAATCCTTCTATGATGGCATAGTCCAGAGTATTCTGTTCCAATAAATGCAAAAGATGCTTTGTGTTATCCACGATCAGAGTCAGTGCTGTATCCGGCTGATTTAAGAAATCGTGAATCCTGTCTGTGATCACATAGTCACCAATGGTCTTGGTTGCACCGATGCGCAGTTCCCGGAGACCATTGTTTTTTATCTTTTCCCTGAGAAAATTTTCACGCTGCTGAACGGAACGCAAGTAATCCTCCAGCATCTGTGCAGCAGGGGTCTTGATCAGTTTTCTGTTTTCATAAAGAAAAAGGCGGCAGCCGTATTCTTTCTCCAGAAACTGGATATGCTGGGTGACTGCCGGCTGGGTAATATGTAACAGCTCTGCCGCCTCCCTGTAATTCATAACACTGCATACAGCCATAAAGGTTTCTGTTCTGTGATCTAACATAATATTCTCCTTGAACTCTTCCACTCTATTGATATCAGATAGTTTTTTCTGTGCAATAAGAAAAAATTCTGCCCTGAAGGCTTTTTTATAAAGGTTTCTGTTTTTCAGTTTCACAGTTGCATTATTCCATAAATGTTACTTATCGTATAATAAAAACTCATAAATTGATTTTATCATTCATGAAGCCTATAATCAACAAAAGAAACACCGTATATATCAGAGAAAAGCAACAGCTACATAAAGGAGATACTTAAACATGAATGAGGAAAAAATAACAACATCCGCCAACAAAAAACTGAGTCCCGAGGAAATCAAGCGGGTAAAAGGTCTTGGATGCCTTCAGGACAAACGATATGATGACATCTTTAATATTCGGGTCATCACAGGAAATGGACATATTACCACAGATGAACACCGTGCCATTGCAGATGCAGCAGACAAGTTCGGAAATGGTCAGATCACTATGACAACCCGCCTGAGTATGGAAATCCAGGGAGTTCCTTATGATAATATTGAGAAAACAATCGCCTTCCTTGGAGAACACGGCCTGATGACAGGCGGAACCGGAGCTAAAGTGCGTCCTGTTGTCTCATGCAAGGGAACAACCTGCCAGTATGGTCTGATTGATACCTTTGCACTCAGCAAGAAAATCCATGAGCGTTTTTATGTAGGCTATCACGATGTGGTACTCCCACACAAATTCAAGATCGCAGTTGGCGGATGTCCAAATAACTGTGTAAAACCTAATCTGAATGATATGGGAATTATCGGCCAGAGAATCCCAAAACCGGATGCAGAGAAATGCCGGGGATGTAAGAAATGTCAGATTGAAAAAAGCTGTCCTGTACACGTTCCGAAATTAGTTGACGGTAAACTTTACATTGATCCTGAAGAATGTATCCATTGCGGACGCTGCAAGGGAAAATGTCCTTTCGGCGCAGTACCGGAATATCAGAATGGTTATAAGATCTATATCGGAGGCCGCTGGGGTAAGCGAATCTCACACGGTCAGGCTCTTACCAGAATTTTCACAGAGGAAGAAGAAGTAATGGCAGTCATAGAAAAAGCAATCCTTCTCTTCAAAAATGAAGGAATCGCAGGAGAACGATTTGCAGATACTGTGAAACGCCTCGGATTTGAGTATGTGAATGAGAAATTGATTGGCTGAGTATTAAAAAAGACACTTCGGAAAACTTTCCCAAAGTGTCTTTTTTCAGGTTTTTATTTTGATGTAAGAATATCAACAGTTTTATTTCATAAATTATGCAGTCTGTTTTTCATCATTTTTTTCAAAAAGCTTCTTCACTCCCTGGATTGCTACCAGCACACCAAGGATCAGCAGTAACACTGCGAAGATAAGCTGTAAGGTATTTCCAAGGTCCAGGCCTGTGGTAAATAATGCTTTTGTAAGCTTACTGATGGTCATACCCAGTGCAGTAAAGGTAACTGCCATCATAAATACCATAGGAATCCAGAGCATGCAGCCCTGGCGTTTTGTTTTCTTAAGAAATACTGCGCAGGCTACAAGGGCAAGTACAGATAACAGCTGATTGGCAGAACCAAACAGCGGCCAGATTTCTGCATATCCTACCTTTGTAAGCAGATAGGCAAGTACCAGTGTAATGATCGTCGCAAAATATTTATTGGTTACTACTTTTTAAGAACGGGCTCATATTTTCCTCGTCTGTATCAGAATCAAGGAAAAATTCCTGGAATGACAGACGTCCTACTCTGGCTACTGAGTCAAAGAGATGTCAGCGCAAAAGCTGATACAGCCAGATTGATCAGTGTAAATACAAGTGAATGTGGCAAACCGATTACAGAAAGGAAGTTTGCAATAGCACCTGCAAATATCTGCGGCTGAGTGGTAAGTCCCTGTGCTGCTGCCTCACCATCTGCAAAGGATGCAACAGCGATCAGTGCAATAATTGCCAGCATACTTTCCATAAGCATTGCACCAAAGGAAACCGGAAGCATGTTCTTTTCATTTTTGATCTGTTTTGACGCAGTGCCGGAGGATACCAGTGAATGGAAGCCTGAAACTGCACCGCAGGCAATTGTCACGAAAAGAATAGGGAACATATACTGTCCGTCCACATTAAAGCTTGTAAAAGCCTTAAGATTACAGGATGGATTGGCTGCAAATACACCGATAACCGCACCAACGATCATGAAGATCAGCAGATAACTGTTCAGATAATCACGGGGCTGGAGCAGCGCCCATACAGGGGCAACACTGGCTACCAGAATATATGCAAAGATAATAATATGCCAGGTTCCAAGACCTACATATACCGGGAATTTAAGTCCCAGCGCAATTGCGAGCACCAATAATAAAATAGCCACTGCAGTATTGATCCATTTATTAAACTTGGAATATTTAAGGAAAAATCCCAGTCCCACTGCCTCGATGATAAATAACATGGAAGTTGTTGCAACTGCTCCGTTTGCTGCTACCTTGGTAACGGTTCCTGCGTTATCTGTCACAAATCCGTTAAAGGTTCCTGCCACAACATCTGCAAATGCTGCAACAACCAGAATACAGAACAGCCAGCAGAATAAAAGGAATAATTTCTTTCCCAGTTTTCCAATATAGGCTTCAATGATATATCCGATTGTACGGCCTTTGTTCTTTACAGAGGCATACATAGATGCAAAATCCTGAACTGCTCCGAAAAATACACCACCGATCAGGATCCAGAGCATAACCGGAAGCCAGCCGAAAATTGCTGCCTGGATCGGTCCGTTGATAGGACCTGCACCTGCTATAGATGCAAACTGATGACCAAATACCACATTGGTATCAGCCGGTACATAATCCACTCCATCCTCCATCTCATATGCCGGTGTTTTTGCTTTTGGGTCAATGCCCCATTTATTCTGAAGATAACGGCCATACAGAAGATATGCTCCACCAAGCACTACGATAGCTATTATCATCATTACTATTCCACTCATAATGTCTTCCCTCTTCTTTCTTTTATATTTATATATAAAAAAACGCCCCTGTTATCCAATTTCCAATTGGATAACAAAGGCGGAACATTCCGTGGTACCACTTTGTATTATTATACCTGTCACCAGATACAATCTCTTAACACTGTCTAAGCCAAACAGCTTCTCCTGTAACGTGAAGACCACGTCCCGGCTTACTATAGATTTCAGCGGGATGCTCCCGGGTGATATCACAAACTACCATCTGCCGCATCTCACCTGCCTGCGACTCTCTGTAATCCGGTTCCTTCTGTGACCTGTCCTGTTCTATGCATTTCTCTTTTTTATTTATTTAAAGTTTTACTCTTTTTTTTATAAAATATCAAGAGATAATTTATATATATTTTACAATTATAGATAGGTGTTTTTATGCAATATGTATGATTATCAAGCAGATATTCGCAATCCGCTTCGCACGCATACGGTCATTTTATATCGTTATCTGTTACCTATAGCAATCCTCGTAAATAATGCATTTAAGACAGTTCAGCAGAGTGCGAAAGACAAAGAAGATATCTGCAGGCGTGCTGACGCACGGCAAAGATATCCGACGCAGGATTTCACACTCTGATGGGCTGGATTAAGATGCATTATTTTAGAGGATTGCTATAAAACCATTTTCAAATGCATTCATTTGTATAATATACGTAATTGTTTTTCTGTCTTGTACTTTCTCCGTCCTCTGCATATAACAGAGAAAGAAAATTTTACAGAGATTTTTCATTAGCGAGCATGTGTATTTTACAAACTGTTTCTATAATAGTAATCAAAGAATTGAAAGAGAAAAGAGGAATCATTATGTATCAGACATTATGGAATTCTATTAATAAACAGGTAAAAAACTCACATGCTTCCGCAGCTTTTCTGGCTGTTTCACTTATGGGCTGGACAACGATCGGTCTTCTGGCAGGATTTTTGATCTGCATGATCGGCGGTATGTCCTTCGTTACAAAGGTAACTGTTGTCCTTTGCAGTGGCGGGTATACAGGATTGATCTTTGGTTTCTTTGGCGGTATTTTATATCTGTACAGATCAGAACCCCGCCATTTGGCTGCTGCCACCCCTTCACAGGTATTTCCACAACAGTTACAAAAAGATGGTGAACCGGACTGAATTCACCATCTTTTTTCTTTATCTTCTGTTATTAATAACCTCTCTCGCCATATCTGCAAGTTCACCGGCAGATAATTTTCCATCTATTTGCAGCAAATCATACTGGATGCCATCTTTATTCCAGTTAACGCTTTGAACCTGACTGACTTCAATCTGAGAAGCGCTGCCATCGTAACTGAATACAACTTTTCCACTGGCCTGGTCTTTTTTATCCTGTTCTGTCAATTCGTAATCATCCGATACTACTTTATTTATATAATGTACATAATACAGATTTGTTCCATTTATAGTGGCAATAATATCACCTGCCGGTGTAAGCTTTGAATTGAACTTCTGCTGTTCAAACGATACAACATCTCCATTCTTCTGATAATCAAAGGACACAGATTTAAACTTCTCAATTACATTTGCATTGTCGTCCTTAAAACTGTTTTTTACAATATTGCCATCCTTGAAGCAGTACCCGTTCTCAAAGGTATCAATCAGTACCGGTCTATACCCAATATCCTTTGTAACCTGTTCTGCCGTTGGAAGAGATGTATAATCAGCACGTGATGCAGATGAACCTGTCCACATTGAAATCTTTCCTGTTGCCGCCACAGCAGTAGCTCCAATTGTAAGTGTTGCAGCTATCAACAAAGGTAATATTTTCTTTTTTGATCTCATAGTCGTTTGCTTCCTTTCTGTATCTGCGAAGTCAAGTTTTGCATAAACTCTCTGTCTGATATTCTCTGTATCAATATCAAGAGCATTGCAGGAAGTATCTGCCTGTTTTTGTATTCCCAATTCTTTAAGCAAATTTTTTCTTCTCATAATCTTTCCTCCGCATTCGATAACATTTTTCTGAGTTTTCTTTTTCCTCTTGAAAGTCTGGTCTTAACTGTAGAAATATTAAGTCCCATTGCTTTTGAAATGTCCTTGATTTTTTCATCAAATTTATACCGTCTTACAAAAATCTCGCTGTCAGGTTCGCCAAGGCTCATAACTGTTTCCCATACATAATTGTTATGAAAATTCTCTTCAATGAAATTTTTGCCATCTGACAGTTCAATATCCTCAAGAAATGTATGATCCGTTTTTCTGTTTATCCGTTTCAGAGCAAAATTCCGGGCAACGGCAGCAAGATATGACCGTAATGTACCTTTCTGTAAATCTATCCTCCCGGCATTCTTCCAGAGTACAATAAACACATCTGCCACAATTTCTTCAATATCCTCTTTCGGCAGTGAATTGCCGGCCATATGATACAAAACAGTACTCAAATACGGTGTATAAATTTGGATTGCTTCATCTATTGAATTTTTTTCTCTATTCCTGAGACGCTGCAAAAGCTCTGCTTCATCTGTCATATCAACCCAACTTTCTTTTTAATACTTTCAAAAATTAAAAGCTTTTAACCTTTACATTCTTATATATCCTGCCAGGGAACAAAAAGTTTCATTTCTTATAAAAAAAAGTATACAGAACTTGTGTTAAATTCTGTACACTCTCAATGAACTGTTCCTTTTGCATTTTATCTTCTACCCATCCATTTACCTCTGATACCTGATAAAAATAAAACCTCCAAACTGAGTAATCTTATCTTACATCAGTTTGAAGGTTTGCACAAAACTTCCTTGCTCAATCAAAACAAATCGTTTTCTAAGGTTTAGTTAAAATCCCAGAATCCAGTCCCTGTTTCAGGATCGTATTTGCGGTGGATAGTTCCGCCTGTTACCGGACGAAGTTCGATTTCTGCAGTATACAGTACAGTAATTGATTTCATATGACCTGCTGCCATGCAATGTCGTTCACCATCTTTATAAGAGAATGCTGCATGAGTATGATGGTAACAGATATTATTTTCACCTGTGACCACGTTGCCGTTTAAAGATACCAACTCAAGCATTCCGGAAATACGCTGTTCTTCGAAGCTGCCTGTCTCTGGGATAAAGGTCTGAATTTTTGCATCCTTACATCCTCCGATCCCGGAAAAAGTGGCTGATCTGACGTTTTCTTTTTTGCATATTTCGAGGATTGTACTGATGATCTCGTCATCACGATCCATTCTTATGTAATAGCATTCGCCGAATTTTCTGTAGTCCATTTTTTATCTCCATTTAAGTTATTGCTTTTGAATAAATATTGCTTAACAGAAATATTATATTCCTGTTCCCTGCAGATAACAATCCCCAAAAATCTCTGGCAGGGATTGCTATAGTAACGAGTATTTATAGTGTATTATTATCTGTTTATCCAAGAGCTACATCCAGAATCATCATCAGAGAGAATCCTACCGCAAAGAAAATAGTTCCGATGTTGGAGTGTTCTCCGGCAGACATTTCAGGTATGAGCTCTTCTACCACTACATAAAGCATAGCTCCGGCAGCGAAGCTTAAAAGATATGGAAGTGCCGGGACAATGAGGCCGGCAGCCAGGATTGTGAGGACTGCACCGATAGGTTCTACGATTCCGGACAGGACTCCTCCTGCAAAGGCTTTGGTTTTTCCCATTCCCTCAGAACGCAGGGGCATAGAAATAATGGCTCCCTCGGGAAAGTTTTGAATGGCAATCCCGATAGAAAGAGCCATGGCTCCCATTATAGTGATCTGGGCGTGACCTGTTAAATAGCCTGCATATACGACTCCTACTGCCATTCCCTCCGGAATGTTATGCAAAGTTACTGCAAGAACCAGCATGGTAGTTCTCTGAAGTTTGCTCTTCGGACCTTCTGCCTTGTCACTGTTCTGGTGAAGATGCGGGATCATGTGATCCAGCAAGAGCAAAAAAAGCACCCCTATCCAAAATCCCACTGCTGCCGGTACAAATGAAAGCTTCCCCAGTCCGGAAGACTGTTCAATTGCCGGGATCAGCAGACTCCATATGGAAGCTGCAACCATAACTCCTGCAGCAAAGCCGGTAAGTGCCCTTTGAATCTGTTCATTCAGATTCTTCTTCATGAAAAATACGCAGGCAGCTCCTGCAGAAGTTCCAAGAAAAGGAATCAAAATTCCATAAAATACATTTATATCCATCAATTTATTCCTCCTGTTTTTATTTGTATGCAAATAAAAGAAATAGGTTCTTGTTATTTGTTTGATTTAGTTAGTCTGCTCTAACTCTAATCAGTATATCAGATTTTTTTACAAATAAAAAGAGAATACAAAATTTTTTGTTATTTTGTATTCTCTACATTAGAGTGTGTTTGAAAAAGCTTTCTGCAAAATATACTGCAAAGTGGGGCGTGCAGATTGCGGAAATGTTTTTCAAAACACGTTACATAGTGCAACAGAAATAAATATTCTCATGTAAACTGCATTTTGGATTAAATCCTGCGTGGCAGTAAGGGCAGCTGCCTTTTTTGTATTCCTGAAGTGTAAGTTTCCTGCCACAGTTTCCGCATAAAACAGGATAAACTTCTTCCGGTGTTGTTGCAACAAATGAATGGTCTTCCAGTTCATCGTGGCAAGAATAGCATGCGTAATATTTCCTGCATTTCGCACAAAGCAATGCAGCTATGTCAAGCTGTGTGTGATAGTGTGTACACCGTCCTGCTTTATCAAGTCCGATTCCGTGAATCTTTATGTTTTCCTGCTTTACCAGATTGTCTTCCGGCAGGCTATTCTTTAACCTGTTACTTTTATCAGCGGTTTCCTGCATTGTTGATTCCTTTTCTGATGGGAATTGCGATCAGTACTGCAAGAACTGTGATCACAATATCCTTTGGAATAAATGCTGTTAAGGAGTATACTGCGATTGCCGGGATGCTCATGGAGCCTCCTACAAAGTGCCACTGCAGACCACCGATTGTCTCAACGATCAGAAGTCCGATCAGTGCGAATACGATTGAGATTGCAAGATTCTTTGTCTTGTTCTCTGTTTTCGGACGGATTCCGCAGAGCCAGGTCATGATTGGCCATGCCCAGATGTATCCTCCGGTAACTCCCACAATGCTGCTGATTCCGCCTGAGAAGTTAGCAAAGATCGGAAGACCGATGGCTCCTAACAGAACGTAAACCAGTGTTGCTGTAGTTCCAAGCCTGGAACCAAGTACTGCGCCTACAAGTGCTACACCAAATACCTGAATGGTGATCGGTACACCGGTAGGCATTGGCAGTGAAATCTGTGATATTACTGCAAGAACTGCTGCAAACATACCAACCAGTACCATTTCTCTGGTTGTAAATTTTCTCTCTGCAGCAGGGCTTTTTGCATATGACTGACTCATAATAAGACTCTCCTCTTTCCCTGTTAATGATTGATTTTGACCTTCTTTTTTATATCATAAGCAGAGAAGATTGTCAACCCGTTCTTCAATTTTGGGTTTACATTTGTAATAAGTCGTTACTGTTCACACACCACTGTCCCGCGAGGTGTTTTGGCATGAATATGCCAAAATCCCGAGACATACCGCGCGAATTTATGCGATTAGCATAAATTAAGTTTGCGAAGCAAATGATACTCCTTGGGCATTGCACAAGGAGGTTCATATTTCCTGCATCGCAAAGCGTGTTGCTGTGAACAGTAACAATAAATCATATATAGCGTTGTTATTTCACTATCTTCTCAATCATGCACTGATGCTCTTTATCCTTCTTCGAATAATTAATCCCTGCCAAAAGAATATTTCCTGCATATTCCTCCAGACTTTTACAATATTGCTTCTGTTTAATCTGAGAAATAGCTCCTTTGGCACTTTTATCCCATTTTAATTCCACTACCAGAGCAGGTTTATCAGGAAATTTTTTTCTCGGAATAAAGACCATATCCGCAAATCCCTTTCCTGTTGGCAGTTCACGATATACGCTATAATAGTTTCTAGCCGCATACAGAGCCAGTGAAATAGTATAACTTAATGCATTTTCATCATTATACTGAAGATGCGAGGTCTCAAAGTGTGCTCTTTGGATTCCCTGTGCAACCATCTGCTCATTCTGATTCCAGATTGCATTCAGGACATCTGCCGAATTTTTTAAAGCTTTTGACACTTCACCCCAGTCTGATACAGAAACAGCATTTGCATACTCATTCCGGATTTCATTATTAGGAATATACACACAATGTTCTGTAGAATCATATGCCAGATATCCCAGATGGATCAATAAGGTCAAAACATCATTCTCATCCCGGAATGTCGTCATATCATTTGTAAAATTTCCGGTATTAACAGGAATATGCTCTCCTGCCAGCATACTGAGAATATCATCCTTTAACCCCTCAAAATTCATATCTATATAAGTCTGCAGTGCTTCAAAAGATTCTGTCATATTCCAGTAGTTTCTGATAGAACCAAAAAGCATGCCGTTTACCACAGACCTTGGATTATAAACCGGCTCACAGTTTTCAAACCTGTACCCGTCATACCATTCTCTGATTTCCCTCATATCCATATGATATTTCTCACATAATTCTCTGACTTCTGTCTCTGTAAAACCCACAAACTTCGCCAGAGGTCCTGCATAAATCATAGAAAATTCATCAAACATATTCAGGGCAGAATGTGTTCCATATTTCTTTACCGGCAGGATTCCTGTCATATAAGCAAGATGAATATAAGATTTATCCTTAAGAAAATCCCGCAGAAAATCAAGATACTGCTCCTGTGCTTCTTTATCTGACTTGTATTCTCTGAAAATACAATCCCACTCATCTATAATAATCACAAACGGACATCCTGTCTGCTGATATACATCCTGCATACTTTCAGCAAGATCTTCTTCATCAAAATAGTCCACATCAGGATATTCCTGTTTCAGGTCACGCATCAGAATCCGATTTAATCGCAGGACCATTTTCTCTACTGTCTTACTGCGGCTTAGGAATTCCTGCATATTTATAAAGAAAACATTGTATTTGTTCAGATATTTTGAAAAAGATGAATCTTCTTTTATCTTAAGTCCGTCAAATAATTTTTCAGACTGACATCCTCTGCTGTAATATGCAGCCAGCATATTTGCAGTCATAGATTTTCCGAAACGTCTTGGTCTGCTTACACAGACATTTTGCTGCATGGTGTTAAAAACACGATTGGTATATTGTATCAGTTCTGTTTTGTCCACATAAATCTCAGAATTGATTGCTTTATAAAATTTATCATTGCCGGGATTTAAATACACACCCATTTCACACACCTGCTTTCCTGACAGATATTTTAATTTACCGTAACTATAAAAGTTCCGGTGCAGTAAAATCTTTTATGTTCTACAGCACATAATAATGCGGAATAATATCTTCATAATGTCCATCCGGCATTCTGAATCCCTGGGGAATTACGCCAAGTCTGTTAAAACCGATTCTTTCATATAAATGTAATGCATGGGTGTTATTTGCAACCACTGCATTGAACTGCATAACACGAAAGCCATTTTCCTTCGCCTGTGCAAGGCAGTCAAGAACCAGTTTCTCGCCAATGTGTTCACCACGGAAATCTCTTCTTACTGCATAGCTGGCATTACAGATATGTCCGCATCTTCCTACATTGTTCGGGTGCAGGATATAAAGACCGACAATTTCATTATTGTCAGTGTTTACTGCGATTCCTGTATAGGTCTGTTCTTTGAAAAAAGCATCTCCTGTTTCTTCTGTCAGGTTCTCTTCCTGCGGAAATGCTACACCATCCTCTACTACCTGATTCCATATTGTAATAGCAGCTGTTAAGTCTTCTGTCTGATATTCTCTGATTACAATACTCATTCTTCTGTCCTCCATTTTCCATATCATACCGTCAACGATCAGTTTTCTGTTTCTTTACATACATCTGCCCACTGCTTATTGCTTTTAGCAATTGAAACATGGGACTTACTTGATTTAATTAAAATCCCAGAATCCAGTCCCTGTTTCAGGATCATATTTGCGGCGGATAGTTCCGCCTGTTACCGGATGAAGTTCGATTTCTGCAGTATACAGTACAGTAATTGATTTCATATGACCTGCTGCCATGCAATGTCGTTCACCATCTTTATAAGAAAATACTGCATGGGTATGATGGTAACAAGTATTATTTTCACCTGTGACCACGTTACCGTTTAAAGATACCAACTCAAGCATTCCGGAAATGCGCTGTTCTTCGAAGCTGCCTGTCTCTGGGATAAAGGTCTGGATTTCTGCATCCTTACATCCTCCGATCCCTGAAAAAGTGGCTGATCTGATGTTTTCTTTTTTGCATATTTCGAGGATTGTACTGATGATCTCGTCATTACGATCCATTCTTATGTAATAGCATTCGCCGAATTTTCTGTAATCCATTTTTTATCTCCATTTAAGTTATTACTTTCGGATAAATATTGCTTAACAGAAATATTATATTCCTGTTTCCTGTTGATAACAATCCCTATCATTCTGTTTCTGTCATTTAAAGAAGTGTACGTTACTGTGAACGGAGTAAACAGTAACAAGTGTGCAATTTTAACATCTTCCACAGTTCCTGCACGGGTTGCATCTGGCTTTTTTTATGTGCGGATACCATTCATGGATTTCCGGTAATGGATCGCCTTTTTTCCATTCTTTTACACTATAGTGATCCGTAAAAAACACTTTTTCCCCAAAGTATTCTATTTCCAGTGGATAAATTGTAATTTTTTCAGGATTCATACAGCTTTGACAGATTCTCGGGGACAATATCTGATCTCCAAATGATACTGCCTGATTCATAGTGATAATCTGCACATGATTTTCACTGATATATTCTATTTTCTGTTCTGCTGCACATGTGTATGCTGAGGGAATTTTCACTTTGTTGATCGTAAATATCCCCGCAGGAGTTTTTACTGTTTTCATTAATTTTCCACCTTTTATATTCACTATGTTCAAAGAAGATAAAGATGAGTGAAGAAAAAACAAGTTCTTTGTATTTGTCCATAATGTCATCCGGCATTCTGAATCCCTGGGGAATCACGCCAAGTCTGGTAAAACCGATTCTTTCATATAAATGTAATGCATGGGTGTTACCATGAACGATCAGTTTTCTGTTTCTTTACACACATCCACCCATCCGTTTGCCTCTGCTACCTGTTCCAGTTCCGGGATTGTGAGCTTTACTGCACTGTGATCATTGCCGGCAGCCGGATATACTGTGGTAAATTGTTTCAGACTTTCGTCAAGGTAGACTTCAATTCCCTCATTAATTCCGAACGGGCATACCCCTCCCGGAGCGTGACCGATGATGTTTTCTACTTCATCAAATGGAATCATTTTTGCCTTTATATGAAAAGTATCTTTATATTTTCGGTTATCTACTCTGGCTGTACCCTCTGTTAAGATCAGGACTGCTTTATCGTTCTGCAAAAAGGACATAGTCTTTGCGATCATACCCGGCTCTACATGAAGGGCTTCTGCTGCTTCTGTTACTGTGGCAGTGGATGCTTCCAGTTCGATCACATGGTCAAGAAAGCCTTTTTCTTCCAGATATTTTTCTGCTTTTTCCAAAGACATTTTTTCATTTCCTCCTGAGTTATATCTTATCTGTGTCCCAGCTCCCAGAATGCCACTGCACTTGCTGCTGCCACATTCAATGAATCTACTCCGTGGGACATTGGTATCTTTACTGTATAATCGCAATCTGCAATGGTCTGTGATGCAAGGCCGTCACCTTCCGTTCCGAGAATGACTGCCAGTTTTTCTTCTGACCGGAGTGCTTTATCATCAATTCCTACGGAATCGTCACGCAGAGCCATTGCCGCTGTTTTGAATCCCAGTTTTTGCAGAATCTTCATTCCATCCTGTGGCCATACAGTTTTTTTATCAAAATATGTCCAGGGAATCTGGAATACAGTTCCCATGCTGACTCTGGCTGCACGTCGGTAAAGCGGGTCACTGCATCCGCCGGTCAGAAGTACTGCATCCATATGGAGTGCTGCTGCTGAGCGAAAAATAGCTCCGATATTTGTAGGATTTACAACATTTTCAAGAACTGCTATGCGGCTGGCATTTCTGCAGATTTCCTCTACAGATGGCAGTGGATTTCTGCGCATTGCACATAGCATTCCGCGTGTGAGGGCAAATCCGGTCAGCTTGACCAGAAGTTCATATTCCGCGGTATAAACCGGCACATCCGGATATTGTTTCAGGATTTCCTGTGCCTCTCCTTCCAGATCTTTATGCTCCACCAGGAAAGAGATTGGCTGATATCCTGCATTCAGGGCACGTTCAATTACTTTCGGACTCTCCGCAATGAAAATTCCCGGTTCCGGTTCATAATATCGTAAAAGCTGCACTTCTGATGTTCTGGCATATACATCCAGTTCCGGCGCAGCGAAATCTTTTATTTCGTTAAACATAAAAATAAAACCTCCAAACTGAGTAATCTTATCTTACATCAGTTTGGAGGTTTATACAAGAATTCCTTTTCAACAGTGTTATTCGATTCTGTTTCTGTCTTTATATGCCAGAAACAGAATCGTCAGAAACGTAACTGTCTCCGCTGCAAGAAGAGAGATCCAGATTCCATTTAATCCAAATAATTTCGCAAGTATAACTGCGCAGATAACAATGGCAACAATTCCTCTCAGTAATGAACCGACAATTGCGATTTTCGGTTCATCTACTGCTGAGAAATATGCCACCAGTACAATATTGATTCCTGCCACTATAAATCCAAGGAAATACAGACGCAGTCCTGTGTGTGCATAATTCAATAACTGAACATTGTTTTCACTGTTGAAAATGCTGATCAGCGTGTCGGTTGAAGTCCAGATGATCAATTGGGTCAGTGCTTCTACAGCAAGACATACGAGCAGGCTCCATTTCAGAAGTTTTCTTACCTGAGTGGGCTGGCCTTTTCCGTAGCTTTCACTGATCAGGGGCTGTGCTCCCTGGGCCAGACCGTTGAAAATTGCAAATGCCACGATAGAAAGGTTTGCCACAACTCCATAGGCTGCTACACCCATATTTCCCGCGATTCCCAGGATCAGAAAGTTAAATACAATGGCGATCACACCGGAAGACAGTTCACCGACGAATGCGGAAACTCCTAGCTGACAGCAGGAAATCAGGTGTCTGAATGACGGTTTTTTCCAATGGAATCCTACATGATTTCTGCTGCTTCTGTAGTGTATGGTACAGACGCTCATTGTTACGATCGGACAGATTGCAGTAGCCAGTCCGGCTCCGGAAAATCCCAGACCGACCGGGAACATGAATATATAATCAAATATAATGTTAAAGATACTTCCACTGATGGAACCGATCATTGCAATAGAAGGCGCCCCATCGTTTCTGGCAAATGCAGTAAATGTATAATTTGACATGAAGAATGGTGTTGCGATCAGAATAATTCTCACATAGTTTCGTCCAAGTCCGATCAGTCCGGCATCTGCCCCCAGCAAAGCCAATGCTTTGTCCGGAATAAAGATTCCGATCAGCATAAATGGAACTGCAGCCAATATGCTCCAGGTTACTGACTGTACAAAATAATGATCTGTATTTTCTCCTTTTGCCCTGCTTATGGCATACCTGGTAGCGGAACCAATCCCGATCATAGCCCCAATCGCATAAATCAGTCCATAAACCGGCAGGATCAGATTGAGAACTGCCAGTCCGTCAGCACCGGAATATACAGATATAAAGAAAGTATCTGCCAGAACATAAACTGAAATCCCGATCATTCCGGCAACACTCTGGGTTACATATCTGGTGAATCTTTTCAGCATAATACTTCGCTCCTTCGTTATATTGTCAGCATTGTCTTCCTTTCATCTGCAAACTTATCTCACCATTATACCCATATAAAACAAAAATGCAACCACAAAAACTCCAGACATAAAAATCTCCTTAAGCAGATTTTTTAATGCTGCTCAAGGAGACTCCCGTTGATCTTATTTATGTTTATTTCTTTGTCTTTTCTCAAAATTTCACTGATAACAGCGACTACTTTTCCTGCACATTGATAATCACTTTCATTGTAGTCTCACGGTTATCGTCAATGTACTGGTATGCTTTCAGATAATCTTTAAATGCAAACGTCTTAGAAATCAGCGGTCTTAAATGCACTTTTCCTTCATTCACCAGTCTGATTCCGTCTACATAATCATCATGTCTGTACATCATTGTGCTCTTGATATCAAGCTCATGATCATTTGCAACTGCCAGATCGATCTCAGCCATTCCTGCAAAAACTGCAACCAGCACAATCACGCTTCCTTTTCTTGCATATTTGATCGCCTGTCCCATTGTAATGTTATTTCCTGCACAATCATAGATAACATCTGCCTTATCCGGTCCAAAGGCTTCTACCATTGCTTCCCCAAAATTTTTATTTCTTGTGTTGACACATACGTCAATTCCACACTCTTTTGCTTTTTCCAGACGGAGATCACTGACATCTGTGATCATAACTTTAGCTGCTCCCATCCCTTTTGCAGACTGCGCTACCAGATTTCCGATCGGACCGGCTCCTATCACCACAATATTCATTCCTGTTACATCGCCCATCTGTTTAACACCATGAACAGCTACTGCCAGAGGCTCAATCATTGCGCCCTCTTCATAAGACATATCTTCCGGTATCGGTGTTACTTTTGATGCATCAACTGCAAAATATTCGGATGCAGTTCCTGTTGTCTGGAATCCCATTACTTTCAGCTCTTCGCAGAGATTGTATTTTCCGTGACGGCATGGATAACAATGTCCACAATATACCTGTGGCTCAATTGTTACTTTCTGTCCCACATGAAATTCTGTTACTGCATCACCTGTTTTTACCACTTCTCCTGATACTTCATGTCCCTGGGTTACCGGATATTTTGTAAAAGGATGTTTTCCGTGATATACATGGATATCAGAACCACAGATACCAATATTCATAATCTTAACCAAAACCTGGTTGTCTTTAATTTCTGGTACGGGAACCTCTCTGAAAATAATTTCTCCTGGATTTGTCATAACCTGCTGTAACATAATATTTTCCTCCTTATTTGTTGAATGTACTTTGAACCTCTAGTTATTTATCAACTTTTATTAAATATTTTATTAAAGTAATTACATTATTATTCAAATCGCTAAATTTGTCAATAAATATTTAAGAATATTTCTCATTTCTACCAGTTGCACAAAGTAAAGATTTTATTTTTATGCAGATGTTACTATAACACTCCTCATAACTATCTGCTAAATTCCCGCACAATAACAAAATACCCTGATCACAACCTTTCTTTGTTGTAATCAGGGTATTTTTTATATTCAGATATTTGTTTAATATGGTATATCAGCAGATCATCAGTGATTCAAGAATGCTATCGGCTATATCTTTCCGATAAAATCCTGCAAGAAATGCTTTGCTGCACCTACAGCTGAGGCTTCTTTCTTATAAGAACAGTTTTTCAGATATCTCAGATCATGATCAAATCCATTATACTTCATTACTTTTTCCCCAAGAGGTATCATATAATCTGAGAGATATCCACCCATTTCACCTCCAAGAATGATATCCATATCATATGCCATACGCAGATTTGAAATCAGAACTGCAAGATAATCAAGATACTCTTCCCATTTTTTCTCTGCCTTTTCATCATTGTTTTGAAGCAGCTGCATAAACTGTTCCACAGAATCCTTTGACTCACCAACAAGTGCGCCTGCAGCGCAATAAGCATCTGCACAACCAGATTTTCCACAATAACACTTGCGGCCCTGAGGTACAAGTATCATATGTCCAAATTCTCCGGCCTTCTGATTTTCTCCGGAAAACAAATTTCCCCCTATGCAAAATGCACCGCCAAGAGTCTGATTCAACGAAAGGTAAATTGCATTCTGATAGATGTTCATATCTTCTGCCATCATTGCCGCATTGGCATCATTTGAAAAATAAACCGGGACAGAAAATGCCTGTTCCAGGAAACTGAGACTATAGTTTTCAAGTTTCAGTGCGTGGGATTTTATCACCAGTTTCTGCTCCTGATTAATGATTCCCGGAATAGAGATTCCAACACCCAGAAGCTTTTCTTTCTGTTCTGCATCATTCATATGATCCAGAAATTTCGCCGCATAATCTGCCACCTGACTGCAATATGACATATCAGATACAAATTTCAGACGGATCCGCTCTGATTTCACAATCTCATACTTCAGATTTACCAGCACCATTCCCAGATGATTTGCAGTGATCACAATTCCCATTGCATAACGATAGGATGGATTGATTCCAATACTTTTAGCCTTTCTTCCTCCTGTGGATTCATATTCTCCAGTTTCTATTATGATACCTTTTTCCAATAAATCTTTTACATTAGACAGAACTGTTGGCATACTCAGATTCAGTTCTTTGGATATTTCCACTTTTGATGTGGATTCTCTATTTATAATATAATTTACGATTTTTGATTTCGTAGCAAATTTCTTTTCCAGTCCGCTCATTCTGTTTCTACCTTCTTTTATTAATGTATTTATAAAAGAATGATACCTGTTATTGTCATATTTGTAAATAGCCATTGTCTCTGCAGAGTATGTTGCTTTTTGCAATTGAGGCAGGGGACTTAACTTATTCAGCTGATTCAGTTAATATATCTACAATAACAGATAAATTGTTACTGTTCACACGCCACTATTCCGCGAGGTGTTTTGGCATGAATATGCCAAAATCCCGAGACATACAAGCCAAAATTCCATTGCCGCAGGCAATCTGGAATGAATTTTGGCTAAGTTACTGTGAACGGAGTGAACAGTAACGATAAATTTATATCATTCTGATGAAATATTATATTTCATTTTTCACGTTAATGATATAAAATTATCGTAACTGTTCAGTACCTTCACAGTTACGAGCCAAAATGCATTAAAACTCACCTGCGGTGATGGCATTTTGGCTTGTATGTCTCGGGATTTTGGTACTTACGTGCCAAAACACCTCGCGGGATAGCAGACTACTGAATAGTTACAAATTATTAATGTAAATATCAGGGCATATTCGAATAATCATTTCTAAACTTTTTCAAATATGCTCCGGAAAGGAACTTTTATACTAATGAAAACCAAGATTCAGGATATGACCTCCGGTTCACCGGGACGGTTGATCATTCTTTTTGCAATTCCCCTGATGCTGGGAAATATCTGTCAGCAGCTTTATACAATGGTGGATACCATGGTTGTTGGCCAGGTTGCAGGTGTGGAGGCTCTTGCCGCACTGGGTGCTGTTGACTTTCTGATGTGGGTTGTCACAGGAATATCCACAGGACTCACTCAGGGATTTTCTATTCAACTCTCCCAATATTATGGGGCAAAGGATTTCGAAAATCTGCGTAAATCTCTGGCTCACAGTTACCGACTGACCGCATTCATCGCAGCCGGAGTATTGATTCTCAGCCAGTCATTTGCCTCGCTGGTATTAACAGGGCTGCATACACCTTCCAATATTATCGGAATGTCTCTGTTATATCTGCGCATCATTTTCTGTGGAATCCCCGCTACAGCAGCCTATAATATGTTTGCCTCTGCCCTAAGGGCTATGGGAAACAGTAAAACACCGCTGACCGCAATGATCATCGCATCTGTGCTGAATGTCTCACTGGACATCCTTTTTGTGGCAGGCTTCGGATGGGGTGTGGCAGGAGCAGCAATCGCAACTGTGATCGCACAGAGCTTCTCCGCTGTTTACTGTTTCCTGATTTTACGCAGAATTGATATCGTTCATCTGACCAGAGCAGATTTTATGCCTGCCTCCGGCATGAATGCCCGCCTGATGAAGCTTGGTATTCCTGTTGTATTTCAGAATATCATCATCGGTGTGGGTGGTCTGGTAGTCCAGTATGTGATCAATGGCTACGGTTTCCTTTTTGTGGCAGGATTTACAGCTACAAATAAGCTTTATGGTCTGCTGGAAATGGCGGCTATTTCCTATGGATATGCCATCGTTACTTATGTAGGTCAGAATCTGGGGGCCGGAAAGATTGACAGGATCAGGAAAGGTGTCCGCAGCAGTATGCTGCTTTCCCTGCTTACCTCAATGATCATTTCTGCTGCCATGTTTTTATTTGGAAAAAATATTCTCTCACTTTTCATTTCAGGTGAACCACAGCAGACACAGGAGGTACTGGCAATTGCTTTCAAATACCTCTCTATTATGGCTGCCATGCTCTGGGTTTTGTACTTCCTGTACGTGTACAGATCTGCACTTCAGGGGCTGGGAGATACCTTAATGCCTATGGTAAGTGGTATGGCTGAATTTGTCATGCGTATCAGTGCTGCACTGATCCTTCCCCATTTCATCGGACAGGACGGTATTTTCTTTGCAGAGATCGCAGCATGGAGCGGAGCCACTGTGATCTTATGCATCAGCTATTATGTACGGATGCATAAATATCATTAAGACAAAACAGGCACATAGTCCCGGATATCCGGTATATGTGCCTGTTTTTTGATCAGTCGATCCTGGTACAGCGAAAATTATGTAAGATTCTTAATCCATTTATATTTCTTATAATGTTTATAGACCACCGGCAGTTTAATGATCTCGTCCAGATTGAGTACAAAGTAGACAACCATAACCGGCAGTTTCAGGATAAATGCGCAGATGCATCCCAGAGGAACAATGATACACCACAGAGTTACAGAATCACACAGCATTCCAAATTTGGAGTCTCCGCCTGCTGCGAAGATTCCTCCTATTGTCATACAGTTTACTGATTTTCCTGCGATGTAATAGGAAGAGATCAGCAGCATTTTTTGCAGATATCCGCGGGCTGTCGGGGTGAGATCTACCATTTTTGTGATAAATGGTGATAAGGCGATCAGGACAAGGCCTGATACAATTCCTGCAATAATCGCAGTTTTGGTAAGTGTCTCGCCTACCTCTTTTGCTTCCTGCAGACGGTCTGCACCAAGACGGTTTCCCACTATGATACTGCCTGCATTTCCAAGTCCGAGGCAGAAGCATACAACAAGATTTTTGGAAATATTCGCTATTCCATTGGCGGCAACAGCATCCGTTCCCAGATGTCCCATGATCACAGAATACATGGAAAAACCTATTCCCCATGCAAGATTATTGATCAGTAACGGAACTGTTTTCTGCCAGAAACGGCCAAATAACTTTTTCTCACAGCTTCTGAGACTGAATTTCACAGCTCTGATCCTGCACAATACATAACCGACACTCCACAGGAACTGCACAACTGTTGCAAGTACGGTTGCCAGTGCAGCACCTTTAATCCCCATCTTCGGGAAGCCGGACAGGCCAAAAATGAAAACAGCATTCAATGCGATATTGAGAATTACCATAACCCCATTGATCAGGGTACTCATATTTACTGCACCACAGTTCTTCATGATTGCCAGGAAAATCTGTGCAATTCCCGAAAACACATAGGAAATGCCGATGACTCTTAAATACTCACTTCCCAGAACGATCAGAGTTTCCTCATTTGTCAGGATTCTCATGAGCTGTTCCGGAAAGAAAAGGGTTCCTGCCAGAAATACTACTGCAATACATCCACAAATCTTTGTCACAAGGCTGAACACCTGGGAAATACCTGTGTAATCCCCTTTTCCATAATATTGTGCCACAAACATATTCTCGCCTGCCATAAATGCAAACATAAACAGATTAAATACAAAAGTAACCTGTGTAGCCAGTGATACGGCTGACATGGCATCCTGACTTAACTTTCCCAGCATGATTGCATCACATGCTCCAACCAGGGCTGTCATGAACTGCTGAAGTGCAATCGGAAGTGCCAGCCTGACTATTTCTTTTCGTAAACTTCGTTTACGCTCATCCATTATCTTTTTTGCTCCTGTTTAAAATATTATTGATACTCATCAGTCAATTTTCAGAATCATATTCAGGATTCTTCTTGCGCTGAGACGGATCTCTGCTTCAGTAACAAATCCTTTTTCATATGCTTCTTTTATGCGTTCCGGATATCCTGCTGCCATCTTGATATCGTTTCCTGCCTTTGTTTCGCGATAGTGCTCTCCGAAGGTCCACCAGTCTGTTGTAACCACTCCGTCGAATCCCCATTCATCCCGGAGAATACCTGTCAGAAGTTCTTTATTCTCTGAGGCATGGATGCCATTAAGCAGATTATAGGAGGACATAATCGTATACGGATGAGCCTCTTTTACAATAATCTCAAACTGTTTCAGATAAATCTCACGGAGTGCTCTCTCTGATACTCTGGAATCAGAATCCTTACGGTTTGTCTCCTTATTATTGGCTGCAAAATGCTTCACACTTGCTCCGATATGCTGAGACTGGATGCCTCTTACCATAGCTGCCCCTGTCTTTCCTGCAAGGTACGGATCTTCAGAATAATACTCAAAGTTACGGCCACAGAGCGGGCTTCTGTGGATGTTGCAGGCAGGAGTAAGCCAGATACTGATATTATTTTCTTTTACTTCTTCTGCTCCTGCTTTACCAACTTTCTCTACCAGTTCTTCATCCCAGGTGCTGGCAAGAAGTGTGGCACATGGCCAGGCAGTTGTGTTCACTCCGCATTTCGGAAGAATACGAAGTCCGGCTGGTCCGTCTGCAGTCATCACATTCGGGACTCCGTATTCCGGAAGATTTCCCATTCCAAATGTATTGGCACATCCTGTGTTTGGCTGTCCGCCAAGGAGATTGATACAGTCATCCAATGTCAGGATATCCATAAACTCATCCAATGTCATTTTACCATCTGCTACATCAGAGAAGCGAACTCCCTTGGAATCAAGAAAATCAAGAAAGTCTATTCCTTTTTGTCCTCTTGTATCAGGACATGGAAGACCGATGGCATATTTATCCTGTCTCGGAAGTCCTTCTTCTTCCACATATTCACGCTGTGGAAGTTCCTCATAAGAACCGTCCGCAAGCATACGTTTCTGAAGATGATATGGCGCTGCTTTCCGGCTTAACTGCTCAGTTACTGTGTCTTCTTTTACTACATATGTAAAGTCGATCTTCGCTGCATCTCTTACATTTGTACCGATATAGATCGCATATTCTCCTGCCTCCAGAACATAGGCTGATCTGCATACTTTACCCAGATCATCGTAGGATGCCATCTGATCCACAGGAATTTTCAGGGTAAGGATTCTGACGTTCACCCGGCTGAAGAAGACTGGTCTTTTTGAATGCCCCCAGTACTTTCGCAGGCTTTCCAAGTTTCCCCTGTGGTGCTCCGTAATAAAGCTGGATAACTTCTTTTCCTGCTGTTTTTCCTGTATTGGTTACTTCAGTAAGAACCGTGATCACACCGTTTTCTTCGGAAGCACCAGTCATCTTCCAGTCGAAGTCTGTATAGGAAAGTCCAAACCCAAACGGATAATTTACTCTTTCCGCTGCACCCGGAATTGTTTCAAAGTAACGGTATCCCACATAGATATCTTCTGTGTAATCTACATAGAATGCAGACTCATGGAAGTTTGCTGTGGATGGATAATCTTCCAGATCTTTTGCATAAGTATCGGATAATTTACCGGATGGATTAACATCACCACAAAGTATATCTGCTGTTGCAAGACCACCTTCCATACCGCCCTGCCATGCCATCAGTACTGACTGGATCTCATCACAGTCTCTGAACCATTTCGTGTCCACGATACCGCCAACATTCATCACTACGATTACATGCGGGAATGCTTTCTTTACTTTCTCTACCATGGCATTCTCTGCATTTGTCAGGCAGAAATCACCGTTTTCAAAAATCTTCGCTGACAGTTCAGAGTTTCTTTTTTCTTCTCCATCAAGAACGTATCCATCCTGTGCTGCTTCACATTTTCTGTCCCATCCTTCGCCTGAGAAACGACAGATAGTAATTACTGCAGTATCTGTATATTCTCGCGCTTCATTCAGAAGTTCATCCGGGAGCTCCGGCTCAACTGTCATACCTGGTACTGCACCATCTGCGTATTGTTTCTGAATATCTTTTTCATAATATTTCGCAAGTTTATCGAAAACTTCTACTTTTCCCTCATCCTCTTTAATCTTCATGCCCTCATAAAGATTACGGATGTATTCTACAGTTACATCGCCGCTTCCTCCGCCGCCTTTTACGTAGTCTACAGTACCCTTACCAAAGAGTGCGACTTTCGTCCCTTTCCGAATCGGAAGTGTATTTTTCTCATTTTTCAGAAGAACCATTCCCTCTCCTGCTGCCATTCTGGAAAGTGCAATATGTTCTTTACTTCCTGTAACTCTTCGTCCATCTTCCCCCAGCGGAAGCACAGGCTGGAAAAAGCTTCTCTGCCATTTTGCCATTATTTTAATCCTCCTTTAATTCTCCTTAGTCAAGCAGATAAAATCATCCGCTTCGCTACTTGCCTGATTTGGTTAAAGTTCTTCTTTCAAAAATGCAAAAGGTTCTTCATCCTGAAGGAAATGCATAAGCTGATATGCACACATGATCGCTACATTTTCTTCACGCAGAATCCTCTTTACTTCTTCTCTGTCAGCAAGTACAACTTCAATTTCTTCGGAATCCTCCTGTGCCGCTTTACTGATCTCGCCTTCCGCGTAACCGTAAACAGTCGCGCAGGATTCATCTGTCATGCCAACCGTTGTGAAATAAGGTTTCTCAAATGCAGGATCTACTTTCAGAGGTGTGAATTTCAGTCCTGTTTCCTCGTACATTTCTCTTACTGCACCCTCATGGAATTCTTCGTTCGGTTCTACCAGACCTGCCGGGAATTCGTAGATATATCCGCCAATTGCGTATCTGTACTGACGTACTAATACAACTCTGTCTCTCTTTTCCCCATAAAGACTGTAAATGATCACGCCATCCGGAGTGTTTTTACCTGTTTTTATCTTTAATTCGTTAATACTCTTCGCACGGGATGCCACGAAATATGACACAGGAGTGTTGTGAATGCTTGTTGCATTTAAATGGTACAAATTTAAAAATTTACAATCTGTCAGTTTTTCAATATTGTGTATCTGTCCCATAATGGATACTTCCTTTCGCTTTCTATACCTTCGCTGATTATTACAGCCAATTTTCTTCTATCTCTGTTTTTAGTTCGCAAAACATCTGATAAAACGCTTCTTTTGCATCAGCTATAATTCCTAACGCAATTCTCTGATTGTAAGAATGTGTAACATTATTTCTTGCCTGCAATGCACGAAGCCACTGCTCCTCATCTCTTATCATTCCTGCTTTATAGGCAGTCTTCAGAATGATTTTCGGTGAACCTGTTGCTCCCTCTGCATATCCATGAATCTCCAGTATTTCTTTCATCATTTTCCATGACTGCTCAAAACAAATTTCATACAATCCTACGAGTCCGGTAATCACTACATTATCATATGGTTCTTCATAATTATAAATATCTTTCATGTTAGACAGTGCATTGCAGAAATTCTCATATTTTCTCATACAAAATCCTCCCTTCCTTCTCTATAGATTCTCTTAATTCATCCTGCATGTCACGATCAAGATTTACAATATCATACTCCAGAAGAGTACTTGTCTCTTCATCCACATCTAACGCAAACCTTGCAAAATCTCCTCCTGTGACTGCAATATCTATATCACTTGTTCTTCTGAAATCCCCTCTTGCTCTCGAACCAAAAAGAATTACTTTTTCAATATCATATTTTTGCGCAAGGTTTCGGATTTCTTCTATAACTTCCGGTCTGATTCCTGTATCATTCATTTTATAAACCTCACATTCCGATGTTTATATCGTCTGTTTTATCTTACCATATTATCGTATCTTTTTTAAGTCTGTCTGACAATTTCCGTAATTATTTTTTACACATAAAAAGAAGAACAGCCGCAGATTTTTCATCATACGGCTGTTCTTCTTTTTTATTTATTGTACTGCCAATTTATTTATTCTTTATCAGATATAAAATCAATCTCCCTTGAGCACCACGCGGATTCTCTTATAAATCAGGAATACGATCAGGGATGTCAGAGCATATTTGAATATGTTGAATGGGAAAATGATCATTGCTGCAAATGTAAGAAGATTATTTACAGAACTGTGTACTGCACTTCCCATTTCAATAAATGCTTCTACCGGCATTCCAAAAGCCTTTCCGTATGCCGGAAGTAACACGAATGCATTGATAAAGCATGCAACTACTGCTGTAAGTACGGTTCCAACTGCCATTCCGATCACTGCATGTTTTCTGCTCTTAACAGATTTATAACGGTAGATCAGACCTGCCGGAACTGCAAATGTACATCCAAAGATGAAGTTTGCCACATCGCCTACACCTGCTGTCATAGATCCCTTTGTTACCAGATGCACAAGAATCTTCACCAGCTCGATCAGTACACCTGCGATCGGTCCCATTGCGAATGAACCAACCAGTACCGGGATTTCTGAAAAATCCAGCTGATAAAAAGTCGGTGCCAGGAAAGGAAGCGGAAACTCCAGATTCATTAAAATTCCTGCGATAGCGCCAAGCATGGCTATCTGTGTAACGGTTCTCGTCTTACTCCTTGCCATCGCATTTCCATTTCTTAATACCTGTTCACTCATACTGTTTCTCTCCTTTGAAATTATTCTTTATGGATATGTCTCATATCCTGTTAAAAGAAAATTCCACAAGCTTTCTATATAATGAAGATTTTCTTCAACATATAAAAAACCCCGGATCATATCCGGGGTAATGAGCACGTATGGTAAATATCGCGTGTTCTTCTCTCATCCAGACTATACTGTCGGTTCTGGAATTTCACCAGATCAGCCGCCGAAGCGGGTCGCGGACTATAACCGCCGGTAGGGAATCTCAGCTATGCTGATCACCACAACCCCGAAGAATTTTCTTTTATCTGCGTCTGATTATACTACATACAGATATCTATTGTCAATACAACTATTCCATTACGCTCCTCTATTGACTTTGCTTTTCCAGGCTATTATAATAAATCCAGAAAACGAAAGGAGGTTTTCAATATGAAAACATGGACAAAGAAGTTCCAGAAAATGTTAACACTGATACTTGCCATCTGCCTCGTTACCGGCTGCATGGGATTCTCAAATGTGCAGGCAGCTACCGGAAAGTCAGGTACAACCTACTATGATACCTGCATAAATGGAAAAAAAGGCGGAACAATAACAACCAATGGCACAAAATACTATATGTCAGGCACAAGAAAGGCTATATGTAAGGGGAACACTCTGACAATGTATGCGTCATTTAATACTTCCAAAAACGGAATATTAAACAGCCAAAACAAAAAAGCATATATAAAATACGGAAAACATACATTTAAACTTACTTCCAAGACCAAATACTATTTTTCCGGAGGTGAAGCTCCCAACGATTATTGCTCAAAATCCGCTTTCATGTCTACCATGAGAAGCATGAATGGATTAGGTCTGCGCATTAAGGTAACCAATGGAAAAGTTGTTGAGATGTCTTTCAATTCATGATACCACAAAAGCCGCAAAGCTAGAAATTCCCACTTTACGGCTTTTGTTTAACTTGTCATTATTTTTTCCGAAACCATTCTTTTTTCTCTGTTCTCACAACCCATCCCTGAGAAGATTTTCATCTCATCAGGCACTTTTCATAAGTCAGACGAATATTTGTAATATTAAAGCAGGAGACTCACTTCATTGATAAAATTTTACTCTGCCTGATCAATATTATCAACCCTACAGCCCGCTAATACAACCATTCCAGGATTAGAAAAACAGGAAATCACTGCCAGACAAATGAAAAATATATAATATCCCGGTATTTTGTAGTTCATAAGTATTGCTGCCATAGTTTTCACCTCGCTTATGTACAATCTTCTTTGATAATTGACGAACTACTGAGAATATGCTTTAATGGATTTAGCATAAATACTTCAGGAGAACAAACATAGTTCTCAACTATGCTTCTACACCAACGATACATGTATCATATCTCACAGAAAAAAATGGGGGAACACAAATGGGACTTATAGCTATCAGCAGCATGGTATTCTTAGGTGGTATGTATCTGATGATTGCATTCGCATGGTGGCTTCTGCAGATTATTGCCAACTGGAGAATCTTTACCAAAGCAGGGGAGGCCGGATGGAAAAGTATTATTCCAATATATGGCGATTATATTTCTTATAAAATCGCATGGCAGCCTGCATATTTCTGGCTGACATTGGTTCTTGGAATCGTATCTTCCTGCTTACAGGGAACTCTTGAAACAAACGACAGTTTAATGATCTCCATGATCATCGTACTGATCAAAATCATACTTGCCATAATCAGCATTATGTACAGTGTTAAGCTTGCAAGAGCCTTCGGCAGAGGCACAGGATTCGCCATTGGTCTTATCTTCTTACCGCCAATCTTCATGCTGATCCTTGGCTTCGGCGATGACAGATATTATGGGGCAGATAAATAAGTATATATTAAATGGAAAATCCCCGGAACTTACGTTCCGAGGATTTTTACATATATACAGATTACAGTTTATTATAGAATTCTGTTGTCAAAATATTCTTTTACCGTTTCACAGCAAAAATCAGAATTGTCAGTCCACTGGAGCAGACAGATAACTTGCCAGACAATATCCAGATGAACCTTGATAATACACAGAAATAAATCCGTTTCCGGCATCTCCGAATGTAGCAACGGCTGTTCCCAACGGAATCTGACAAATTTCAGCAGCATTTACATCTGGATTTGTACGAAGAGTAATACTCTCATTACAGTTAATTACATATCTGGTATGTGGAATAGGTGCTCCTTCCGTCGGTTCCTGATATCTGGTGACCTGCGTCAGTGCAATCCATCCGTATGTACCATTATAATTTGTATAGCCCCATGAATTTCCATTGGAAGCCACTGCTTCCTGAGTTACAGTCAGAACTGTTCCGTTTGGAATCATGTCTGGAAGAACTTTGTCATACTCCACTCCTGCGCCACAGCGCATGTTTACACCGCCATCAGGAGCTGTTACTTCTACATCATAAGAATTTCCATGGGTTGGAATATCTCCCGGTGCAAGTAGTGCTATCTTATTAGCAAATTCTGTATAGTTTTCATTTGCATTAAGCTCCCTTGATTCTAGCAATGTTTGCACAATATCTTTTCCACTCTTTGTAATTCGTGTTATCTCCTGATATCCTTGATATCCATACAAAAAATACATTCCATTTCCATCTGGGGCTGTATAAAATAGTCCCTGTCTGCCTACATTTCCAATATAGCTCACATATTTTCCATCTTCCAATGTATAAATATCATTTACCCAATCAGCAAGGCAGGTGCCATGTGATATAAGCAACTCTCTTATTCCGTCCTGATCAATATCATATAAAGCCACGGAAATGCTAAAATCTCCGGAAATGGCTCCTGCATCTGCTATTACATTTTCGTATGCTGCGTACTCTGTCATATCTTTGTAATTCGTTGGATTTGATGCCATTACCTCGACATTTTGTCCTAATATTGAACTGGTTGTAATCAACAAACTGGCAACAATTGATATTTTAACTAAATTTCTATTCTTTTTCATAGCTATACCCCACTTTCACTCGTATACAATTCTGTTATTTACATCAAATTCATTACATTTTCAAGATGATCTGTAGTTCCATCACTTTCCCTTCTATTTGTTATCTTTTCTACACCCAAAACAGCATTAATATATCCATGTTTACATCTTATACTCTTTATTATACTTTTTCTTTTTCAAATACTCAATCATTAATCACCATTGAATAACTAATTGTTTTTTTCTTTCGTTACTGTTCAGACCCAATGTCATTAACTTAAGCAATTTGCTAATACTGCATTGATGAAAATATCAGCAGAAGGATTTGATTATGATAAAAAAGGGGATATTGAGGGATTAAGATACAATGTTTTACTGAAATTTGGGTATAACAAAAAGACAAAATCAATATTTAACATTGAAATTTGTCTAAAGATGAAATATAGTAATATATGAGTTAATGCTAATGTCTATAACAAAAACTCATCGGAAGTTTAAACCTATGTTGGCGGGCAAAGGTTCTTCCAGGTCTGATCGGCTCAATATTTCGAGCGATCAGACCTTTTACATTTATCTTTGTTATCCCATCGTGAATCCTTAAAAAATCCCTGCATGTTTTAAGCGCGGATGAATAATTCGCCTGATATTCATAAGCACGATCTTCCCGATCAATAGTTACATTTATGATTATGCTGGAACTGAAATTATATAGAATAACTCTTGCCCATACTTCCTGCACAATATAATCATATTTTTTTTGAGTGAAACGTTTTCAGACACATGGAATATTTTAAATCTCGGAAAGAGTTTTCCTCCTGCCATCTCAGATGATAAAGAGCTTTGAAATCTTCAGCTTTAAACTCTTCTTCTGGAAGATTCGTAGCAATGTTTTCATAAGAGCCATCATCAAGCTGTATGCGTAACAAACGTAAAGCAAGGTCATATTCCGTTCTTTGATCATTGAGATAATCCATCGGAGCATTCTGATAAATGTATCGGTATGAAGAGAATAGTTCAGGTCTGGAATATTTGCTTACAGCTTTAGACCTCGTCAGTATAAGAGAGATATCTTCATCAAAAGCCGGCAGGGTATCAACCGGATATCCCATCATTCCGGAAGCTCTTTTATCGTTACATCGGATAAGGAAGTACTGCCCCTTTTCAATCACATGGGCAAAGTTGTTGTAAGAAGTATAACCTCTGTCCCCAAAGAAAATGACTTTGTAGTGTTCAGGGATATCTGCAGAATCAACCATGGAACAAAAAGCAGAATACTCATTTCGCTTTCGGGCAGGCTGGACTAAAATATCAGTAAAACGCTTATCAAGTAAAGAAAACATAGCATTGATATGGATCTGATATGGATCTGGTTAAATCCTCTGGTAGATTTACCATTTGGTTCAAAATAGGTATCCTTATCTTCAGGGTTAAGGAAAATATCACAGGAAGAACCATCGCAGGCCCAGAATTCATATTTACCGTTATATAGTTTTTTAGGAAGTTTCCTGTTAAAAGCAAGAAGAAGATTCCGAAAAGCATCTTCCCTGATCTTTTTACGCTGTCTGTAAAAAGCCGCTTTGGAAGGTGCATCGATAGTACGTCCGAAAAAACGGTACAGTTCTTCCCTGATACAGTCAGCTTCCATAGTCAGAAACATCAGCATATAATCTTTAAAACCAAGTTTTCTGTTTCTGATAAAATCAACTCCGGGTTTGACAGCATATTTTTCCGGTGTTTTGGAAAGATCATTGATAGCAGCAAGTAAAATAGCTTTGATAGAATCTGAATAGTTCATAAATAAATACTCCTTTGATTAAGTAATTAAAAATAACAGTGCCTAAATCAAAGGGCGTTATTACTGATTGATCAGTAATAACGCCGCATATTGAGGAGTATTTGTCAAGTAATATTTTAGGAAATATCAAGCAGGTATCAGAGAGAGCATTGCCCGTTTAACAAGCAACAATCTCTTAAGTTA
>NZ_JBWJVQ010000155.1:0-3484 GCF_056339875.1 Blautia sp. ZXY-1-C6 | reverse complement strand
TGAAGTTATTGATCTTCTGAATCCAATCCAAGTTCTTTCAACTCTTTTTCGTTTTGGATATCTTCATCAGTTTTCTTTCCAGTGATAGCACTGTAGGCTTCTTTGATGCCATTCTTCACTGCCCATTTGATAACGAAATACAGTGCAATCAAAATAACAATTGCGGTTCCACCGCTTATACCTAATTCATTCCACATAATTCAATCCTCCAACTTCCGATTTTCATTTCCGCCAATTGGAAATTAGCTATTTTTTCATTCCTTACTTTGTAAAATGTTTATGCAACAAAAATTCTGTCGGAATAATTGTAAGCACCATAATTCCTAATTGTAAAAACACCAAATAAACAGAAATCATTTCAAAGTTTGTATCATCTTTCGTTAAAATCAAAATAAAAATCGATAGTATCACCAGGATGATTCCTAAAACAAAGTTTATCCAGCCCCAACACCTGTGTGCATATCTCCATGTTTCATCATTCATCCTTGACATAGTAGTTCGATATCCCGAACTCCCCTGCCGATCTTTAGGAGGCTTATCTTTCCACGTATATCCCAATATAATCATAGATAACGGTACTAAAAGTGAACACGCAGATAAAAATATAAACATTACAGAGATCTCCTCTCAACTTCTGATTAATTTGCTCTAAAGACTAAAGTTGTCATCAAATAAACCCTACCCATATTCCAACCGCTATAAGTATCATGCCTAGTATTCTTCCAATAAATCTCGCCTTTTTATTTCCAAATAAAGCAGTTGTTTCTGAAGTAGTAAATGGAAGCAAAACAACAGTGACCCCCATTACTATAATTCCACTTCCAATCATGCAATTGCGGCTTGACACAACACCATAAAACATAGCTAAAAACCCTAAAATAATGCTCGAAATGAAATACTTAATTTTATGTCTATCTTTTTCAATTATCTTTCTATAGCTGTTTTCGCACTCACTGCTACAAAATTCCAAATTACTATCTAATTCTTTGCCACAATATCTACATTTTTTCATAGTAACTTCCTCGATAATTTTCAAAATTTTATCCAAAAGCTCTCGATTTGTCTTTACTTTATTCTACCATAGTTCATTTTAAAATACTATTCCAATACACACAAAACAGAAAAAAGCGATCCTTTTCGACCGCCTATTTCCACCTACATATATATCGTATTTTTCACTACAATTTCTTCTGCACTGGATTTTATATTAATCATTAATCTAACCCACTTCATCTGATCCTGTGCCTTTAATTCTTCCGTCGCACCCTGTTTTTTCACCATCTGTTCCATAAGTATTTCCACCTGCTTTCTGGCTTCCTGATCAATCTGATTCAGGTGTTCCGTCAGCTTTCCAGTCAATAGCAAGTATTGATATTTTGCTGATCTGTGTTCCTTCAGGAACTGTTTTCGCAACATTCCATATTTTCCATATATCGGTTCTTCGTAAGCGATGAATAATCACCCGGTCACGACTTTTAGGGAACTTTAAATATTCAGGTTCCCACGTTCTTCAGGTCTTACTTTTTCGATATCTATGATCCCTGTACATCTTTCTTTTATAAAGTCACTCCATGGCAGCAGCTGTTTTATGCCTGCGGGCTCATTTTTATAGTCCGGCATATACAGCAGCAAGGTGTAGAGATAATGATAGATGTTCAGGTTATTGGCTTTCGCTGTTTCTATGAGACTCAATACAATGGCACTTGCCGTTGCTCCATCAGCAGTATCATGAAACAGAAAGTTTTTACGCCCCGTTACATAGGTTTTTGCCCGACGTTCCGCTACATTATTAGAGATCTCGCATCTTCCATCCAGCAGATAATTCATAAGAGTCTCTTTATGATTAAAGGCATAGTTTACCGCTTTTTCAAGCTTACTCCCGCCAGCAGGCTCCAGGGTTTCCAACCATGTCCAGAATTCATTCCAGATGGCAGGTTCTGTTTCCTGGCGTTTCTGTTTTCGTTCCTCCTGTGGAAGTTCTTTGTAGAGACGTTCCATATAGAAAAGACGGTTACAGAATGCAACTCCTTTTTCGGCAGGGAGCAGGGAACTGTCTTCTGCAGTTCCCTGCGGAGGTTCTGCAAGTTCCTGTTCAGAATTAATGTCCAGAAGTTTCAGCTTTTTCTGACGTGCTTTTGGGACTGCTTCAAAGAACTTACGCCTGCAGTGGGCAAGACAGCAGACCAGGACAACATCTTCGATCCTGCCGTATGCACTATACCCATCACACTGGAGCATCCCAGTGAAACCATGGAGAAATTCTATCGGATAATCCCCGCTCCGTCCGGGTCTGTAATCATACAGGATGATCGGTGGTTTTCCATCAGTCCCGCTCAGGTAGATCCACATATAGGATTTTGAAGTGGCAGTTTTTCCCTCTTCATGAAGCACCTGACAGGGTACCTCGTCTGCATGGAGGATCTCTCTTGCCAGCAGTTCCTGATGCATTACTTCATAGACTGGAGAGAGATATTCCAGTGAACAGTAATTGTACCAGTGCGCTGCAGTTTCTCTTGGGACAGGCACCCCTTTTTCCATCCAGTCTTTTGACTGACGGTAAAAGGGAAGGTGCAGAAAGCTTTTCTGGTACATGACCATTGCCACCATATCCGGCGATGCGGGACTATGGGCAAGAAGCGGTGTCGGTGTTTTTGCCTCTACGATCGTTGTCTCATCCTCCTGCCGACATACAGGACACATAAGGGTTTCCTGCATGTAATGGACCCTTACCACTTTTGCCGGAGTGATACGCAGTTCTTCCCGGACAAACTTATACCCCAGGTGTTCCATCGGGGAACCACAGTCCGGACAGATCCTTTCTTCCGGGGGAACATCGCAGGAGATCTCTTTTATGGGAAGGGCCTCATACAGATCTGCACGAACAGACTTTTTTCTTCTGGTCCGTGTATGTTCTTTTACAACGGTCACCGTTTCTTCCTCCTGGATTCCTTCCTCCTGATCAGGACGCCTGGTCTTTTCGCTGGATGTTCCAAAGATCTTCCTTTTCAGTTCATCTATCGTCTCGTTCAGGTTCGCAATCGTGCTGCGGAGCTCTTTTATGGTAGCTCTGAGATCCACAATGGTCTGTTCCTGTTCTTTATTCGTGCTTAATAAAAGCTGGATCATATCTTCTGTATCATGAGGCATGGCATTTCCGTCCTTTGTTTTCTTATCCCTATTATAAAAGAAGTACGGGGATATGGCAAACAGACGGGACAGATGGTACTGTCAATCTGACGGTACCTCAGTTGTGGATATCTTTCCTAAAAAAATGAAAGATATGCCTGTATGCTCATTCTTTTAGGAAAGATATCCACCTGCTGTTTTAAAACAGATGTTTTTTTGAGTCTCATCCACATCGCATTCGAAAGGAAAAAAGAAAGCAGTGGATAAGTGTCTGGCGGCTGCCTGCTGTCACGGATATAGAAAATTTAAAATTCTCTGTTTTGCACAAAGGATCAGAAATCTTTTTTTCTGCCTGTGC
>NZ_JBWJVQ010000154.1:0-5179 GCF_056339875.1 Blautia sp. ZXY-1-C6 | reverse complement strand
GCAGCGGTCAGCTTCTTACCAGACTGGAAGCTTTTGCAGAGAGCATTCAGCCTGAAACACTGGAGCAGACCATAGATGGAGACACAAAAGGAGAGAAAAAAATGGGAAAAGGTTATTTCGCAGGGATTGACAGTGGTTCCACCAGTACAGATGTGGTGATTTTAAATAAAGATCATGAGATTGTGACCAGTATTATCCTGCCTACAGGAGCAGGAGCTGCTATCGGAGCAGACCGTGCCCTTGCAGAGGCATTGAAAGAGGCCGGATTGCAGAGAGAAGATATTGATGCGCTGGTTACTACCGGATACGGACGTACAGCTATTAAAAATGGTGATAAGAGTATCACAGAGATTACCTGTCATGCAAGAGGTGCACACTTCCTGGATCCGGAAGTCCGCACTGTCATTGACATTGGCGGACAGGACAGCAAAGTGATCCGACTGGATGAGAACGGTGCAGTTGCAAACTTTGTTATGAATGACAAATGTGCGGCAGGAACCGGACGATTTCTGGAAATGATGGCACGTACCATGGAAATGAATCTGGATCAGATGAGCGAATGTGGGCTGGAATTCAAAGAAGATATTACAATTTCCAGTATGTGTACAGTATTTGCAGAATCAGAAGTTGTATCCCTGATCGCCCAGAATAAGGCAACAGATGATATTGTTCATGGTCTGAACAAGGCGGTTGCCGTAAAGACTGCCGCCCTTACCAGACGTGTGGGCGGTGAGGAGAAATATATGATGACCGGTGGTGTTTCTAAGAATAAGGGCCTGGTAAAGACGCTGGAAGAGAAGCTTAGAACAAAGCTGGTAATCAGTGACAAGGCTCAGCTTTGCGGTGCACTTGGCGCGGCGCTGTTTGCAGCTGATATGGCTGATGTATAAAAATTATTTAAATATCCAGGGATTTTACAAGGTGGAAATCTCTGGAATTTTTATACTTTTTTTATAAAAGTTTAATTTTCTATTGACGAGTTCAAATTTAAGAGCTATAGTATACCACAGTAACAGCAAATTAACGAGGTGAAGTTTGCAGGAAAGAGGAAGCCACACAAAAGGCTGTACCCGCCGAAGGAGTAAAACTCTCAGGTTCCCTGGATGCAGGGAAGAACTGCAAATGGATCGTTTCTCTGGAGACACCCGTTAGATCGGGGGCCGAAGGTGCAAATAACACGGAATGCTGATAACTTCCCACAATTGGTTATCTGACCCGTGTCTTGAATCTCTCAGGCAAAAGGACAGAGGATGCTTTATCATCCCCGCTGATTCATATGAACTATATGAACAGTATTTTCTGAACTTCTGATTTTTGAAACGGTCTGTTATTACTTTGTTTCCCAGCTGTACAATATATTACACTTTTTAAAAAGAAAAAGGAGATTTATTATTATGTGGGAAGCGATCAATTCTTTTTTGACAACAGTAGACAATCTGGTCTGGGGCGTGCCCCTTATGGTCCTGATCATGGCAGGTGGTATCCTGTTAACTGCCAGACTTGGACTTCTTCAGATGCGAAGACTCCCTCTTGCATTGAAATGGATGTTTAAGAACGAAGAAGAAGGCGATGGTGAGATTTCCAGCTTTGCAGCTTTATGTACAGCACTGAGCGCCACAATCGGAACCGGTAATATCGTCGGCGTTGCAACTGCTGTCTGTGCCGGAGGTCCCGGAGCTTTATTCTGGATGATTCTTGCAGCATTCTTCGGAATGGCAACAAAATTTTCCGAAGGTCTTCTTGCAGTGAAATACCGTGTGGTAGCAGAAGACGGTCACAGCCTTGGCGGTCCTTTCTATTATATTGAGAAAGGTATGGGAACAAAATGGAAATGGCTTGCAAAGATCTTTGCATTCTTTGGTGTATGTGTAGGTCTTTTCGGAATCGGTACATTCAGCCAGGTAAATGGTATTTCCAGTGCAGTTCAGAACTTCTTTGATCCGAACAAATCAAACTGCGTAAATATTCCGTTCCTTGGAGAGTATTCCTGGGCAGTTGTAATTTCTTCCCTGATTCTTGCAGCCTGTGTTGCAGCAATCCTCATCGGTGGTCTGAAACGAATTGCAACAGTCAGCCAGATTATTGTACCGTTTATGGCGGTGATCTATCTGATCTTCAGTGTTGCGCTGATTCTTTTAAACATTACAGAGATCCCGGCAGCTATCGTAACAGTTGTGAAGGGAGCCTTTAATCCGTCAGCAGTGACAGGTGGTGTGGTAGGAACAATGATCGTATCCATGCAGAAAGGTGTGGCTCGTGGTATCTTTTCAAATGAAGCAGGTCTTGGTAGCGCACCTATCGCAGCAGCAGCAGCTCAGACAAAAGAGCCTGTACGTCAGGGTCTTGTAAGCATGACTGGTACATTTATTGATACGATTGTGATCTGTACAATGACAGGTCTTTCCATCGTTCTGACAGGTGCATGGCAGGTAGAAGGTCTGGAAGGTGTTCAGGTAACAACCTATGCATTCCAGCATGGACTTCCGATCCCTGGACAGATTTCTGCATTTGTATTAATGATCTGTCTGGTATTCTTTGCATTTACTACAATTCTTGGATGGGATTATTACAGTGAAAGATGTCTGGAATATCTGACAAACGGACATAAGAAAACAATCCTTACATATCGCTGGCTTTACATTCTGGCAGTATTTATCGGACCGTACATGACAGTAAGTGCTGTATGGACAATCGCAGATATCTTCAACGGACTGATGGCGATTCCGAATATGATCGCATTGTTCGCATTAAGTGGAGTGATCGTAAAAGAAACAAAAGCGTTCTTTGCAGCAGAAAAGCATAAAATGTAAGGAATCAAAAGTAATAAAATAACAGAAAACAGTAAATCCTCTGATCATGGAATTTATAGCAATCCTGATCAGAGGATTTTTTTGCTTACATTTGACTGATTATGACTTTTTGTGCAAAGTAAACCAAAATCAGTCATTATTTTTATGAATTAGTTTGATTGACTTTGAATGAATATGACAGTATACTAAGAACGTAAACAAAAAACAGTCACGAACATGCAGAAAAGACATGACAATATGTACTTTTGGAATCTTTTGGTGCAAGTGAAATAAAGACTCCGAAAGGATACCAATATAAAACGGGAGGGAAAGAAGAGATGATTTACACAGTGACTTTTAATCCATCTCTGGACTATATCGTTTCGGTAGATGATTTTAAACTGGGGCTGACAAACAGAACAAGTTCAGAGCTGATGCTTCCGGGGGGAAAGGGAATTAATGTTTCCACAGTCCTTATGAACCTTGGGATTGAGAACACTGCACTTGGATTTACCGCAGGGTTTGTAGGGGAAGAAATTATCCGCAGATTACATGAGATGGGAGTGAAATCTGAGTTCATTCAGATTAGTGAAGGGGTTTCAAGAATCAATCTGAAACTGAAATCTATTGACGGAACCGAGATCAATGGTGCAGGACCGGTGATCAGCAAGGATAAAGTAGAGGAACTGATGAAGAAACTGGAAGAGCTTGGAGAAGGCGATGTACTTTTCCTGGCGGGCAGCATTCCATCTTCTATGCCGGATGACATGTATGAACAGATCATGGCAAGGCTGGATGGAAAAGGTGTGATGATCGTAGTTGATGCTACAAAGGATCTTCTGGTTAATGTTCTGAAATATCATCCATTCCTTGTAAAGCCAAACAATCATGAACTGGGAGAGATCTTCGGTGTAGAATTAAAAACAAGAAAAGATGTAATTCCTTATGGAAAGAAACTTCAGGAAAAAGGTGCAGGAAATGTGCTGATCTCCATGGCTGGCGAAGGTGCGGTTCTGATAGCAGAGGACGGACAGGTATTTGAAGAACCTGCACCGAAAGGCAGACTGGTCAATGGTGTGGGTGCTGGAGATTCCATGGTAGCAGGATTTGTTGCAGGCTGGATGGAGAAGAAGGATTACGAACATGCATTCCACATGGGAATTGCGGCAGGAAGTGCAAGTGCATTTTCTGAAAATCTTGCAACAAAGGAAGAAATAGAAGCGGTTTATGGTCAGATAACCGGAAAATAATAAAGGGGGAAGAAAAGATGAGAATAACAGATTTGCTTGACAGACGAAGCGTATCGCTGACAGCTGCTCCGAAAACAAAGTCAGAAACTCTGGATATGGCAGTTGATCTGATGGTAAAAAGTGAGAAGATCAGCGATCGTGAGGCTTATCGTAAACAGGTATATTTAAGAGAAGAAGAGAGCACAACAGGTATTGGCGAGGGAATTGCCATTCCTCATGGTAAATGTGATGCAGTTAAGAAGCCGGGGCTTGCGGCAATGGTCATCAAAAATGGTGTAGAGTTTGAAGCACTGGATGACGAACCTGTAACCTTATTATTCCTGATCGCAGCGCCGAATACAGAGGATAACATTCACCTGGATGTACTCAGTAAGCTCTCTGTGATGCTGATGGATGAGGAGTTTACAGAATCTCTTCGCAACGCATCTTCTGTAGATGAGTTTATGGACATTATTGACAGGGCAGACAGTGAAAAGAAAGATATTGATGAGAGACTGGCAGATACCGGATCAGCAGAAGGAACACAGGCGAAGATCCTTGCTGTTACTTCCTGTCCTACCGGTATTGCACATACGTACATGGCAGCAGAAGGAATTGAAAAAGCTGCAAAAGCAAAGAATTGTTTTGTCAAGATTGAAACCCGTGGATCCGGCGGTGCTAAGAATGTGCTGACAGATCAGGAGATTGCTGATGCAGACTGTATTATTGTCGCAGCAGATGCCAAGGTTCCCATGGAACGTTTCGATGGTAAAAAAGTGATCGAATGTCAGGTATCCGACGGAATCAGTAAGGCAGACCAGCTCATTGACAGGGCAATCGACGGGGATGCACCGGTCTATCACGCAGCAGCAGGTTCCCAGACATCTTCTGCCGGTAATAAATCCGGCGGCAGTGTAGGACATAAGATTTATATGCAGCTGATGAATGGCGTATCTCATATGCTTCCATTAGTTGTAGGCGGCGGTATCCTGATTGCAATTGCGTTTCTGATTGATGGATTAAGTGTAGATTTAAGTGCACTTCCGGCAGATCAGAGAGCAAACTTCGGTACCATTACTCCGGTAGCGGCTCTGTTTAAAGGAATCGGTAATACAGCATTCGGATTCATGCTTCCGATCCTTGCCGGATTTATTGCGATCG
>NZ_JBWJVQ010000153.1:0-2672 GCF_056339875.1 Blautia sp. ZXY-1-C6 | reverse complement strand
TTATGGAGAAGCATTTTGTGCCCGTATGAACTGGCTGTGAGAGAGCTGGAAGTGAAATTCAATCACATTATTGATGAATGTAAAGAGAATGATGTTTACTGCCCGATTGAGCAGGTGGAGGGCAGGGTTAAGAGCGTGAGCAGTATTCTTGAGAAAATGCAGCGCAAGCATATTCCTATGGAGAGAATGGAAGAAGAACTGGAGGATATTGCCGGTGTTCGTATTATCTGCCAGTTTGAGGAGGATATAGAGACGGTTGCTTCCCTGATCCAGAAGAGAAGCGATATGGTTATAAAGAGTGAGAAGAATTATCTGAAGCATATTAAACAGAGTGGTTACAGAAGTTATCATCTGATTATTTATTATACAGTGGATACGATCAAAGGGCCAAAGAAGCTGCAGGCGGAGATACAGATCCGTACAATGGCTATGAACTTCTGGGCGACGATTGAGCATTCCCTGCAATATAAATATAAAGGGGATATGCCGGAGCATGTGGCAGAACGTCTGAGCAAGGCAGCAGATGCCATTAATGCTCTTGACCATGAGATGTCTTCTGTGCGGAATGAGATTATGGATGCACAGAATTCGTCACAGATGCAGTCTAATCTGGTGAAGGATATTCTGATCAACATTGAAAATCTGTACAAGATTGCAAATAAGCGGGAGATTATGAAGATTCAGGATGAGTTCCTGAGAGTATTTAAAACAAAAGATCTTCAGCAACTGAAGCGGTTCCACAGACAGCTTGATATTATATCCGAAGGATACCGGGCACAGGCAGTGTATCATCATGTCTGATTATTATCCGGAAATGATAATTTGAAAGGTTTGCTGCAGATGTAGAACTGTGTGGCGGATGATCGTATCCGCATGACTATAATACATACGAGGAAAATATAAATGCAGGATTTTTTACCGGTAACAAAGAAAGAAATGAAACAGAGAGGGTGGGAGCAGGTAGATTTTGCCTATATTACAGGTGATGCCTACGTGGACCATCCTTCCTTTGGTACTGCGATCATCAGCAGACTGTTGGAGAGTCGTGGGTATAAAGTGGGGATCATTCCTCAGCCTGACTGGAGAAAGAAGGAGAGTATTCAGGTATTTGGAGAGCCTCGACTGGGATTTCTGGTGTC
This sequence comes from Blautia sp. ZXY-1-C6, assembly GCF_056339875.1. NCBI lineage: Bacteria > Bacillati > Bacillota > Clostridia > Lachnospirales > Lachnospiraceae > Blautia > Blautia sp. ZXY-1-C6. The sequence goes on along the minus strand of NZ_JBWJVQ010000153.1, from coordinate 1,533 downwards.
TGCGGGAAATATGGACTCTATGGTAAATCACTATACAGTCTCTAAAAAGCACAGGCAGAAAGATTCCTATTCACCGGGAGGCCAGATGGGACTTCGTCCTGACCGTGCGGTGATCGTGTACAGCAATCTGATCCGTCAGACTTATAAAAAGACACCCATTATCCTGGGTGGGATTGAAGCCAGCCTGAGACGACTGGCACATTATGATTATTGGGAGAATAAAGTAAAACACAGTGTACTCCTTGATTCCGGGGCAGATATGATTTCCTATGGAATGGGTGAGCATTCGATCATAGAGATTGCAGATGCGCTGGCAAGTGGACTGCCGGTAGAGGAACTTACCTATATTGCAGGAACTGTATTTAAGTGCAGGGATCTGTCGAGAGTTTATGATCCGATTATTCTTCCTTCTTATGAGGAAGTAAAAGTAAACAAGAAGGTTTATGCAGACAGCTTTGCCATTCAGTATCAGAATACAGATCCATTCAGCGCCAGACCAATGGTAGAATCTTATGGGACAAAGGGATATATTATACAGAATCCTCCTGCTCTGCCCCTGACACAGGAGGAAATGGATGATGTATATGCCCTGCCTTATACGGAGAAAGTTCATCCCATGTATGAGAAGCTGGGCGGAATTCCGGCACTGGAAGAAATCAAGTTCAGCCTGACAAGCAACAGAGGGTGCTTTGGCGGCTGTAATTTCTGCGCCCTGACTTTTCATCAGGGAAGAATTCTTCAGACCAGAAGTCATGAGTCTCTGATCGAAGAAGCTACCAGAATGACAAATGATCCTGAGTTCAAGGGTTATATTCACGATGTGGGTGGTCCCACAGCAGATTTCAGACAACCATCTTGTCAGAAACAGCTCACGAAAGGGGTCTGCAAGAATAAGCAGTGCCTGTTTCCCACGCCATGCAAAAACCTGACTGTAGATCATTCGGATTACGTTTCTCTGCTTCGGAAGCTGCGGAAGATCCCGGGAGTGAAGAAGGTATTCATCCGCTCCGGTGTACGCTTTGATTATGTGGTGGCAGACAGGGACAAGACTTTTTTGCGTGAACTGGTGGAACATCACGTAAGTGGGCAGTTGCGTGTGGCACCGGAACATGTGTCTGATCAGGTTCTGAAGTATATGGGAAAACCAAGTCACAGCGTCTATCAGCAGTTTCTTAAGGAATATGATGCGGCAAACAGGCAAACAGGAAAGCAGCAGTATGCTGTCCCGTATTTCATGTCCTCCCATCCGGGATGTACCATGAAAGAGGCAGTAAAACTTGCGGAATATGTCCGGGATCTTGGCTTTACCCCGGAACAGGTACAGGATTTCTATCCAACCCCGTCTACTCTTTCTACCTGTATGTACTATACGGGAATCCATCCTCTTACAGGTGAGAAGGTATATGTGCCGAAGAACCCCCATGAAAAAGCAATACAGAGAGCTTTGATGCAGTACAAGAATCCTGCAAACAGAGAACTGGTGCTGGAAGGCCTCAAAATGACCGGAAGAATGGACCTGGTAGGTTACGGCCC
>NZ_JBWJVQ010000152.1:0-10712 GCF_056339875.1 Blautia sp. ZXY-1-C6 | reverse complement strand
GGGCGCAAAACAAGAAGTGCAGATCGTTTATCGCCTGATTTCTCCATACTTTTGGCCAGAAGAAGATTGGCGGCTTCATTTTTGGGATTTTTATCCAGAGCATTTTCTGCAATCCGCTGTGCTTCTTCATAATTTTGCTGTGCATATTGTTTTTTTGCCCTGGAATATAAGGCAGAAAAAGTATTTAACTGCCGATAACAAAAGAACCCCAGTAGTGTCGCCGCACACAGAAGCAGACATAGAAGCTGTTTTCTGCTGAATTTCAGCTTTCTTCTTTTTGGATGCTTGAAATATTTTATAATTTTTGTTTTCTGTTTTTTTTCGGATGGGCGGTTCTGCTGCTCCTTTTTCATCAGAGTTTCCACTGTGCTGAATTCTCTTACCCAGGGTATCTCCGCAAGGCAGTAGGGGCAGTACAGAGAGCCTTTTTCCACCTCTTTATGACATTTAGGACATTTCATAGACAGTCCTCACTTACTGATTTTCCAGATAATTCTGAAACTCCTCCATAGACATAAGAACTTTTCTCGGTTTTGTTCCCTCTTCCGGTCCCACTACACCTGCGTCGCAGAGCTGATCCATGATTCTTGCCGCTCTGTTGAAACCAATCTTAAACATTCTCTGCAGCATACCAATAGAAGCTTTCTCTTTCTCTATGATAAACTTACCTGCTTCTTCAAAATGGATGTCCCTTTCATCTCCGGACATACCTGTTGTTACAGGAGAATTTACCTGCTGCTCGATCTGTTGGTTATACTGGACACCCGGATTTTTATCTGCAAGAAATTCAACCACAGCACTTACCTCATCATCAGATACAAATGCACCCTGAAGTCTTGCAGGCTTCTGATATCCCTGAGGATAAAAGAGCATATCACCTTTTCCAAGAAGCTTCTCGGCTCCGTTCATATCCAGAATTGTCCTGGAATCCACACCGGAAGATACAGAGAAAGCAATTCTGGAAGGCATATTCGCCTTGATCAGACCGGTGATAACATTTACAGACGGTCTCTGTGTGGCAATGATCAGATGGATACCTGCCGCACGTGCAAGCTGGGCCAGGCGACAGATAGCATCCTCCACCTCTCCGGGCGCAACCATCATAAGGTCTGCAAGCTCATCCACGATAATCACGATCTGCGGCATTTTCACAGGTTCTTCTTCAGCTCCTGCCGCCTTGATCTGCTCTGCTTTTTTATTATATTCATCCAGATTACGGACACCGTACTCCGCAAATGTATTGTAACGGTTTGTCATCTCCTGTACTGCCCAGTTTAATGCGCCTGCTGCTCTTCTTCGGATCTGTCACAACCGGAATAAACAAATGTGGAATTCCATTATACACACTGAGCTCTACTACTTTAGGATCGATCATGATAAGCTTTACTTCATCCGGATTTGCCTTGTACAGGATACTGATGATAAGTGTATTGATACATACTGATTTACCTGAACCGGTTGCACCTGCGATGCGAGAAGATGTGGCATTTTGGCAATATCCGCAACTACAGTCTTACCTGCAATATCCTTTCCTACTGCAAAAGAAAGTTTGGATTTTGCCTTCTGAAATTCTTCTGACTGGAGCAGATCTCTGAGCATAACCGTACTGTTCTCTTTATTGGGAACCTCAATGCCCACTGCTGCTTTGCCGGGGATCGGTGCTTCAATACGGATATCAGGAGTGGCAAGATTCAGTTTGATGTCATCTGCAAGACCTACAATTTTGCTGACCTTCACTCCCATCTCGGGCTGAAGTTCATAACGGGTAACTGTTGGTCCGCAGCTCACATTAGTGACAGTCACGTTCACGCCGAAATTGTGAAGTACTTCCTGGAGTTTTTTTGCAGTCTTACGCAGATAGGCATCAGAATCCCCCTGAGCTTTGCTGCTTCCTTTCTTCAGCAGATTTAAGGCTGGAAATTTATATTCTTTTTTTACGGCTGCTTCCTGTCGGGTGATCTCATGCTGAATGTTTACAATTCCGCTCTGTATCTCTTTTTCAGAAGATTTGGGGTTTTTCGAAGGCGGCCGCACTGCCTTCTCATCCTGAAAAGGGGGCAGATCTTCCTCCGGTTCTGAAACCACAGATTTCTTCCGGTCAGTGACAGCATCTTCAAATGGAAGGTCTTCCTGCTGTTGTGATTCATTATCTGCCTCGTATGTATCCGGGGATGTATCCGCTCTGTGAATCTCAAAATTCATCGGAGCATCGATGTATGGTTTATTATCCGCATCATCAGAGGATTTAATCCCTGTGTTCTCGGTATCCTCCGCAGCTTCGGCTGTATCTGCTGCTGCTTTATCTGTATCTGCTGCTTTTTTCAGAAGTTTCCCCTTTTTCTTTGGCTTCTGTTCAGAATAGCCTGTCAGCTTGGTTCCTTCCAGAAAGCCGCCTTTTTTCATTTTTTTTGCTTCCGAAGGATCCATGAGAAAGTCATCATCTGAAAATTCATCATCGCCAATTTCTTCCTCCAGTCTGCGGACTCTTTCTTCACGCCGCTGTTCTCTTATAAGCTGACGTTCTCTGGCACGTTCTTCTCTATATCGCTCACGTTCAGGCTGCCCCTGCATATAGCGCATATGTCTGTCTTTTACAAAATCACACACCTTTATAACCAGCCGCGTTACAAAATCGAGCAGAGAGCGCTGTGTGATAATGATCATACATACAACAAATGCCAGTATAATGATCACATATCCGCCGATAGTTCCAAAAGCAGATGTGACAGAAATACAGATCGCTCCTCCGATCAGACCACCGCCTGTTTTATAATCTGCGCTTAAAGCATAATAATCCAGCAAAGTTGTACTCTGCATATATCCGTCTGTGAGAAGCTGCGCTGCCCCACACAGAAACAGAAACATCACAAACGCCGCTGCAAGTTTCTTATATGCCAGCCGGTTTGTTTTATTGATCAGAATAAATGCTGATTCAAGGAAAAATACGATTGGAAACAGATATGCCATCAGTCCCATCAGTCCGAAACAGAAATTACTGATCGCATCTCCCACAAAACCACCTGCTCCAAAATTGCTTGCCATCAGGATCACACATGCGGCCAAAATCACAAATAATATGATTTCTGTCTGAAATCTGCCGACTTCCTGTTCCATTGCTGTCTTCTTTTTTGTATTTCTTCCCGAATGCCCGGTATTCTTACTCTTTGATGCTGCCATTCTAAGGCTCCCCTCCTTGATCTTCTCGTAAATATCTTCCCTTTACAGGGCAAAATTTAATGCCAGTGTAATAATACCGACTATAAATGAATAATATGCAAAATAGCGTAATTTTATATTCTGAGTCATGGCTATTGTATTTCGGACAACAAGACATCCCGCAAAACCGGCGATGATCATTGCAAATACATAGGTAAACCCAAGTCCTGCCGTCATTTCAGAAGCACCAAAATTTCCGATTTCCGTAAAAAAAGCACCTATGATAGCAGGCAGACTCATAAAAACAGAAAAACGAACCGCAAATTTGCGGTTATATCCGCATAACAGTGCAGCACATAACGTAAATCCCATTCTGGAAATCCCCGGAAAGACAGCAATCCCCTGACAAATTCCAATCCACATGGCGCTGTCATAAGAAGCCTCTCTCGGTCCCTTTTTTCCACCGGATTTATTCAGATCTGTTACCAGAAGAAATACGCCTGTAAGTAAAAATCCGATTCCCGGAACAATCTGAGAGTCTGCGGCCAGAAGAGCCAGCCGTTTTCCTGTAAGTCCCAGAAGTGCTGTTGGAATCATGGAAATCACAAGAAGTGCACCTGTTTTCCGATATGTTCCGGTGACTATTCTGGCATAGCCCAAACTTTCCCCTGTCTTCTTGTTATGGATATATAGATTCAGATTACCGATCATATCCATAAACATCCCCAGAAGTCCCAGTCCGATTTTTTTTAAATCTTTGCGGAACAAAAATATAATTGCTGCCGCACTTCCAAGATGGAGCATCGTTTCTGACAGCAATCCGGTTTCGTGGCCGATTCCCATATATTGTTCCAATATGCATAAATGTCCCAGGCTGCTGACAGGAAGAAATTCCGTCACAGCCTGAATGACAGCCAAAAATATCAAATATACAACGATCATAGAACTGATTCCTTTTTGTTTCTCCAAAATTATGGTTTATTATAGCACACTCAGAAAGGCTTTACAATAAAAAGCCCCCTGACTGTCATGTTCACAACGTAGCCAAAAGTTACTGTTCACTCCGTTCCCAGCAACACGCTTCGCGATGCACAGAATTTATGCTAATCGCATAAATTCGCGCAGTATGTCTCGGGTTTTCTGTGACCTTCGCTCACAAAAAACACCTCGCGGGATATTACCAGTGAACAGTAACAGCCAGAATTCATTCATTTTCCTGCTGCTTTTTTTCTTTTTCATGTGCCAGCAGTTCCTGTACCGATTTATGTGCAATCCGGAATTCTTTTTCAAAATAAGCATTGATCTCTGCACCGTATAACAGAAGATTCATACAGATATACAACCATACCATGACCATGATGATCGTCGCAAGGTTTCCGTACATATTACTGAATCCCGGAAAAATCTCAAAATAAAAAGAGAATCCGTATGAAAATATCGACCATGCAACTGCTATGATCAAGGCTCCGGGAATCTGGCTTTTGAATGTGGCTTTTCTGTTCGGAAGAACCTTATACAACATAAGAAAAACCAGAAACAACACACCAAATACCAACAGTGCTCTTGCCCCCAGTATTTTTCCCAGAACTCTTCCAAGAAAAGGAATATATCTTGATACAACTTTCTGTATTTCGTTTCCGAGTACAAGCATAAGCAGAGACACGATTACCGCAATCACCAGTGATAAAGTATAGAATACTGCATAAATTCTGGTTAACAGCCAGTTACGGGTTTCTTTTACGTGATAAATGGTATTTAATCCATTGATGATAGACTGCATTCCTTTTCCGGCAGACCACAGTGCCACAATTGCTGACAAAGGGACAATTGCAGTACTTCTTTTGTATACATCTACCACGATCCCCAGAACAAAACTCTGCAGATTCTCCGGAATAAAAGCAACGATCGCATCCCTGACTACATTATAGGTCAGAGGTGTATACCGTACCAGTGTAGTCAGAAACAGAATGCAGGGAATAAAAGACATGATCAGAAAATACGCTGCCTGTGTCGCATAAGCTCCTACGTGATCTCCGGATACACGTTCCATAAACCCGAATAAAAGCCCTGTAACAGACCGGGTTTTATTTTTCTTTTTCATATATGTCTCCATTCTGTTATTTTACAGCAGTCATTTCTGATAATGCATTTATGGTGATTGCTGTAATTATAAAGATAACTGTTTCGAATATCTCTGTTTACTATCATACCATGAAACTGCCGTTATGACAAACATGAATTATGGATAATAAAATCCGGTTCTTTTCATGCTGGAATGCTGTAGATATGAAAAAAACCGGATCAATATGTAATTAGTTTTATGGTCAGATTTTTACTTTATGATGTAGAAATGATAAGCAGTCACAGAATCATACTGTTCACCTGCATTAAGAATCGGGGAGTGGAAATCTTCAACATTGACCGCATTCGGTTCAACCTGCGTTTCCAGACAGAAAGCATCCCGCTTATTGTAAGTATGACCATTTTTACCATGTTCATTTTCGACAAAATTTGCTGCGTAAAACTGTACACATGGACAGTCAGAAGTGACATCCATGGCAATTCCGGTTTTATCACTGTATGCGGTTGCGATCAGTCTTCTGTTTCCTTTTGCATAATTGTCTGTCACATAATTGTGGTCATATCCGCCTGTGAATTTCAGCTGGTCAAATTCTGCTTCAATATCCTGCCCGATCTTTTTGGCAGTTCTGAAATCCATGGGAGTCCCTGCAACTTCCCCATACACTCCTGTAGGAATGGAATGACTGTCGGCTACAGGTGTATAATATTTTGCATGGATTGTAAGATACTGATCCATGGCGGTTCCGCTTCCCTCACCATTCAGATTGAAATAAGAATGATTTGTCATATTGGCAACTGTCGGTTCATCGCAGATTCCCTGATAATGGATCCTCAGTTCGTTGTCTTCCGTAAACTCATATTTTACAGACACATCAAATTCTCCCGGGAAACCATTCTCGCCATCCGGACTTATACGGTTAAATATAACACTGTTTTTATCATCGGAAATCTCAGCCACTTTCCAGAGCTTTTTTTCAAATCCGTCAGGACCGCTGTGAAGATTATTGTCATTCTCATTCTGAGCAAGAACTACTTCTTTGCCATTGACAGAGAATTTCGCACCGCCGATGCGGTTTCCGTTTCTGCCGATGGTTGAACCGAAAAAGCATCCATTTACTTCATAAGATGCCAGATCATCATATCCAAGTACTACGTCTGTTAAAGTACCATCTTTATCAGGTACGCAGACCTTAACCAGGATTGCTCCAAAATCTGTCACTTCCGCATATGCCCCGGATTTGTTTTCCAGATGAAAAATTTTTACTGTTTCCCCAGTCTGTAATATGCCGAACTTTCTTTCAGAAACACTCATTGTTTCCAACCTCCCGTATCATAAAATAATATTAAATCCAAAAGATAATAAAAAAGAGCCTCTCTACGGCTCATTTTTACAGTTCCCGAAATGCCGTTCCCTTCCCATTGACGCCTAGCCGCAGCTAGGTGGGTATCCTCAACAGACCTTCTGTCTTCCGCTGCATAATGACGGCCTGACATCCGGCCTGCGATGTTGGGTTCCCGTTAAAGTCGATGTAGGTTCAAAAAAAGAAGGGGCCTCGTACATTTCAGGATATTCACTGTTTTTAACTGATTTTTATTATACTCCAGTATATGTTCTTTTTCAACATAAAATGTAGAATTAATTATATTTTTTTATAATATGGAGATTATCGGATTCCAAGGATATCTTTTACTGCCTTTGGCATATCCGGCGCATCTACCACCCGGTTATGAAGTACCGGTGCTGTGCGGATCGTCTCAACTGCCTGTGGAAGTTTCACTCCGGAAAGCGCACTCAGTTCATCAGCCAGTGCAAAATCATCCTTACCGTCTGTATCTGCTCCAAGTGCTTCCATTACACTTCTTGTAAATTTATATGGGCTTGCTGTGGATGCAATGACAGTTGGTGTGGTATCATTGGTATCTTTTACATATTTGTCATAAACACCTGCTGCAACTGCAGTATGGGTATCTATCACATAATGACTGTCTTTGAAGATTTCTGCGATTGTTTTTGCTGTTTCGTCTTCTGTACAGTAATTGCCATAGAAGTCTGCAAGCTGTGCCTTCATGTCTTCTGTGATGGTATACTCGCCGCCAGCAGTAAGAGACTGCATCAGCTCTGCACATTTTTTTGCATCACCGCCTGCGATACGGTAGATCAGACGTTCCAGATTGCTGGAGATCAGAATATCCATGGACGGTGAGGTTGTAAGGATAAAGTCACGCTTTCTGTCATAAGTTCCTGTGCGGAAGAAATCATACAGAACCTTGTTATCATTGGAGGCACAGATAAGTTTGTGAACCGGAAGTCCCATCTGTTTTGCATAATAAGCAGCCAGGATATTTCCAAAGTTTCCGGTAGGTACTACCACATTGATCTCCTGACCGTCTTTGATCTTGCCCTGACGTACAAGTGATGCATATGCATATACATAATAAACAATCTGCGGTACCAGACGTCCAATATTGATAGAGTTCGCAGATGAGAACTGATATCCTGCAGCATCAAGTTCTGCTTCCAGTTCCTTATCATTGAACATTTTCTTTACGGCAGTCTGTGCATCGTCAAAGTTTCCGGTAATTCCCACAACATATGTATTGTTGCCTTTCTGAGTTACCATCTGTTTCTCCTGGATAGGACTTACACCATGTTTCGGATAGAAAACGATGATCTTGGTTCCCGGAACATCTGCAAATCCGGCCATTGCCGCTTTACCTGTATCTCCGGAAGTAGCGGTAAGAATAACAATCTCATTTTTTACCTGATTCTTCTTAGCAGCTGTAGTCATAAGATGTGGAAGAATTGATAATGCCATATCCTTAAACGCAATGGTCGCACCATGATACAGCTCAAGGAAATAAGCTCCGTCTGCTTCATGAAGCGGTGCAATCTCTTTTGTATCAAATTTTTCATCATAGGCATTGTTGATGCAGTTCTTTAATTCTTCTTCTGTAAAATCAGTAAGGAAACATTTCATTACTTCATATGCTGTCTCCTGATAGCTCATCTTTGCCAGCTCATCCATTGGGACATCCAGCTTCGGAATCTCTGTCGGCACAAATAAGCCGCCATCCTCAGAAAGCCCCTTTAAAATAGCCATAGAAGCTGTTACGGTTTCTTCTTTTCCTCTTGTGCTTTTGTATAATACCTGCATGATATTTCCTGCCTTTCCAAAGTTATTCGTAACTGTTCAGTATATTGGCAGTAATAATAAACCGCTGAACAGTTACAGTTATTCATTTCGCCAATTGAGCACATTATAGCATATACTTTAGCAAAATACTATCCTAAATTATTTCTCTTTTTTCTGTCTTTTTATGATTGATTACTATAAATCAAAAATACTGGACATATTCTTTTGTTCCCGAAGAATATGTCCATATTTTGAGCAGTATTACCGCAATCCTGTTAAATGAGTTATATGAAGAGTATCGTTTATTACGATCCTGTGGAACTTTCTGCTGAATCCGGATAGGTATAAAATTCATGTACGCCGTATTTAAACAGCCTTTTCAGATCTTTCTCAAACCAGGAGACATTCTGGCTTTCAGCTTCAGACTTCTGGATAAAAAACAGTGCTCCTTCTGAATAATCCACACCTTCAAGAGCCTGTCTGACGGCTTCTCTTGTCTCATCTGTAACAGTTACTTCATTGATACGTCCGTCATAAGTCGGCGAAAACTGCGGAACACCATTGGTATTCTGCCATACCACTTCTGTGACTGTATCGGGAAATTCCTTATTCTTTATACGGTTCATGATCACATTGGCAACCAGAATGCGTCCCTTGACATCCTCAGTACCTGCTTCAGCTTCTACAATATGAAGCAATGTATCATAGTCCTCATCCGACATCATCCGGGCACTCTCTGCAAGAGCCGCTGTCCTTGCATCTAACTCATTGATGCTGCTCTCCATAGAAGAGCTGACATCGAATTCTGCCATATTATCTTCAATAACTTTGATTCTCTGACCGACCATTACCTGTTCACAGGAAGTTCCGATACGTGTGACTGATTTTTTGGGAGAAGCTGTATCATTCATTCCAGATACTACTCCTGCAATTCCTGTTGGCAGTACATCTGTTTCGTCAGCATCAGAGGAAAAAGTTTTCTCCCTATTTTCAGAAGCTGCATATACTTTGTTTTTTCCATTAAAATCTGCTATTCTGCCGCCTGCTGCAAACGCAATCGCCGTACAGGTACACACTGTAACCAGTATCAGACTCCGCGCCGGATTGCCGGACTGTTTTGACTCTTTTTTCTGAACTTTCATACTTATCATTCCTTGAGTTTTTTTAATTACAGGTTTTTATGGTTGTAACATTTCTGTAACTTATAAGAAAATTATATTTAATATAATTGATTTTGTCAAGCTTTTTTCATATTTTTGTAACATTTTAGCTTGCAAAAAAGAAAAAAAGGAAGGCTCCATCAATGAAATCTCCCTTTAATATATGCTTCATTTTTCTCAATTATTACATTTATTTTTTTCGCCGCAGATCAGGAACATAGGGGTTGGATTATAAAACTCATCTTTCTTTGTATAAATTCTGCTGCTGATACCCAGATCAATGGAGAATCTGTTGATACCCAGTTTTCCCAGTGTCTCCAGATCCCAGGCAGGGCGTACATAGGAACTGATAGGAAGCTGACGTTTAATTTCCTCGCATTCCTGCATCATGGCATCGCCTACTGTAAAATGAGCATGATTGGCAGGCAAATCAGCAGTATCTGAGAAATCATCTGCACCATAATTGGCATCTGCGTTGATCAGGATTCCTCCCGTTTTCAGCACACGAATCCATTCTTTATATGCTCTTGCTGCATCCGGAAGTGTCCAGGTAAGATTTCTGGACACGATCACATCAAAGGTACCATCAGGAAAATCCGGATTTTCCGCATCCATTACTTCAAACGTACAGGAGGCGTTCTCTTCTTTTGCCAGTTCCCTGGAATGAATGATCATATCCGGTGTCAGATCGATTCCTGTAACTTCATGTCCCAGTTTTGCTAAAAGAATGGAAAAGAAGCCTGCACCGCATCCCACATCCAGAATCCTTAATTTTCCATCAGGAAGAAAAGTCCCGATCTCTTTCAGCCATTTATCAGCCATATCACTGTGAAGCTCAGCTCTTCTCTGTTCCATAAAACTGTCGCTTCTTTTCGCCCAGTAATTTGTGATCTTTTTCTTGCGTTCATCCTTTCTTCTGCTGAAACTGCCATATGCGATCATCGGACCATCCTTAATAACCTGAAGACTTCCCGTCTGATATAGAACCACTCCATTTAAATCGGATAAACTTGTCTCCAGAATATTTCTCTCATAATCCTTAACACAGCCAAGATACTCTCCAACCTTAATGATATCTCCCGGTTTTTTGGCAGGATACCACAGCCCGGATACACTGGCAGACTGATAACGCACATCTTCAATTTCCATGGGATAATAATTACTGTAACTTCTCATGCCA
>NZ_JBWJVQ010000151.1:0-6553 GCF_056339875.1 Blautia sp. ZXY-1-C6 | reverse complement strand
GAGACAAAAGAGGGTGCTTCCTGTAAGGTTACTCTGAAAGTAATTGTGGGAGCTTCCTCTGAAAAAGATTATGAGCTGAGTATAGAAACAGGTACAGAAGAAGAATTTACAGAAAGCGATTTCTATGACCCGGAATTTCGTGTGGAGAAGTATGTAGTGGTCAGAAATTCAGGAAAAAAGGAAACCAGAATACGGATAGATACTTCTGGTCTTAAGAATTTTGAAGTGGATGACCAGATGGCAAAGTGGACAGAAGATTATGAGGAACAGGATTCCAAAAAGCTGCTGAAACCGGGAGAAACGCTTTATTTTTATATATTGCCGAAGCAGGAATACGGAATTTATGATGAAACGTTTGCATTTCTCGCAGATGACGGAAGCAGATATCCTCTTCATGTTACAATGAACAGAGAGAAGAATCCGACAGAAAAGAAGCAGCTGGAAATTACTGAAAAGTCTGCCGGGGGTTTTCCGACAATGCAGTGGGGCTATAATACACTTCCGGAAGCAAAGACATATATTCTGAAAAATGTTACTGATACAGATATGAAGCTGTCTTTTAACCGTAGTAAAGAATGTAGTGTGTTATTATCTGGAAATGCTTATCTGGCACCTGGGGAGAGCACAGAACTCGAGACTCTGGCCCAAACTGGGGCTTTCGGTGGGAAAATATAGTTTTCAGGTGACTGTGACTGCGAAAACAGTGGCAGGAGAACACCTGACAACGCAGAATCTGTATAATTCTTTTATTGTAGGAGACCGGACTTATCAGGGACTGGCAGATGCTGTTGCGCCTGTGACCGGAATTACCAATGGTGCAGAAAAAACTGCTGATGCTTTGCATCTGCCGAAGTCGCTGGAAGTCTATGGCGCCGAGGTGAATGGAGAGAAAACAACATTTTCTGCGTCTGTGAAGTGGGATGTGGAGAATTGTGCTTATGATCCGAAAAGCAAGGCAGCTCAAAGTTTTCTGGTCAACGGATCTCTGGAACTGAATGAGGATGAAAATAATGAAGGGCTGGACACTGCCGTACAGATAATGGTACAGGTGGATGCTTATCAGACATTAAACAGACCAGTTATTGATACGCGGTGGACCAGAGTGATCACAAATTATGCAATGCTTTATCTGAGAGATCTTTCCAATGAAGCGGACGGCTATCAGTTTGTGACAGCGAAATCTCAGAAGGATCTGAAAAAGGGGAATTATACTGCGCAGACAAAAATTACAAATTCTGAACTGAATCAATATCCTGAGCTGAAGTATATTCCGGAGGGAACACATAGTCTTTATTGCAGGGCATACAAAGAGAACAGCAGCCATGTTATGGAATATGGGGAATGGTCAGACGGGGTTCCGGTTACGGTAAAGGCAAAGACTCCGGACGCACCTGTGGTTCAGAAGGTGCAGGTGAAGAAAAATGATGTCAGAATAGTACTTAACAGCAAGGGTGAGGAACCGGACGGTTACGATGTTGTTGCTGCCAGAAGTAAGAACGGAAAAGAACCATCGGATTATATAAAGGTAAAGAGTGGGTATTCCGGAAGCAGTAAAGAGCTTATCTTACGGGGCGTACCGGCAGGAACGTGGTATATTGGCGTACATGCTTATAAATATCTGAATGGGAGCAATACCAAAGTGCTCAGTAAATGGGCAGAGGTCAGGAAGGTAACTGTAAAAACAAGCCTTGTAACAGGAAAACCTGCTGTTAAATCAGCTAAGGTTTCCAGACAGGGAACAAAAAGAAACGTGGCGGTGACGTTTACTGTTCCAAAGTCCTGTGATGGAACAGACTGGGTACTGGCAAAGAAAGTTTCCAAATCTGATAATGGCAGCTATACTGGTGTAAGCAGTTATGCTTACACAAAGAAAAATCAGACAAAAACCACGGTGGTCTTTAAAAATGTGAAGCCCGGAGTCTACTACCTTGCAGGACGTGCCTATGTAAAAGGTTATGCAAAAAGTTATACGAAATGGTCGAAAATAAAGAAAATAGTTGTGAAATAAGTACTGCTGCCATTTGTTTCACAGAGATTTCACTTTTAAGAAAAAAGATATTCCCCTTTTACCAAGCGTTTATAAGGCAAAATTATGGGGTAAAGATTTTGGAAAAAAATGGGGTACATTTCATGACAGATAAGGGACATATGAGGCATCGAAGCCTGTGAAGTATGTCATAATGAACAGGAAAAGCACATTATGATAAAGGCATCGACATTTTTAACAAATGTAGAAAGGATAACAAAATGAAGCAGAAAAAGATTGCAATTATTATGGCAGGGATTTTAGCAGCAGCGGCTGCTATGACTGGCTGTGCGGAACAGAATAAAACAGAGACACAGGTTGATTATACGCAGAACTCACAGGAGAAATCCGAACAGACAAAACAAAAAACAGCAGAAAAATCTCAGCCGGATAAAAAACAGGTAAATAAAAGTACATCCATTGGAAAAGAAGATTCAAATCAGACTGCGGATAAGAAGACGAAAATATCTGCTTCATCCAATAATGCAGGCGACGTACAGAATTCAGAGAATGGAACAGACAGTACTGCGGGAACTGATACAGACGATTCCCAGACCACAGGGGTGGACACTTCTGCATCTGAAGATAATGGTTCAACAGGTAATGGTGGTACTCAATCTGATCAGAGGGCAGATCAGGCAATGATATATGACAGTGAGGGAAATGGAAGGCTGATTTCTGAAGCTGATGATGGAAACTGGTATGACAGTGACGGAAATTACTATGGAAGCTGGGAAGATATTGAAGATGCTATGGTAAATGAAAATGGTGTCACAGATCAGGATGGCAATAAATATTACTGGACAGCACCTCACGATGCATCAGAAGAGGTCACAGATCCGTATGACCTGTATTCCTGGGATCCGGGAACCAATTCCTATATACCGTTTCAGGCTGCGGAATCTGACTGTAGTCCTGTAGGCAGAGGAAACGGCTGGTATTATTATGATGAAGACAGCGGCGAATATGTTCCGTGGTAGAATATAAAAATGCGAAAAGAAGCAGTTTTGAGACCATTTTAATGGGTTTCAAAATTGCTTCTTTTTGTTATATACATGAATAGTGAAGGGGTATATCCGACAGAATCAGGGGACAGAATTCTGCCGGATGTTTATCTGGTAAAGATCAGCTGATCAGTTTCAGGAAAGTATTTCTGTCACAGGTTCCGGAAACTGTTAAGCCCTGTGCCTTCTGGAATGCCTTTACAGCAGAGAGAAGTCCTGAGCCAAAGGTACCGGGAATCTCTACACCGTTTGGATCATAAGCACGTAAAAGAAGGAGAATCTCAGCGGCAGTTACCATATACTGTGTTTCACCATTTTTTACATAATGCTGTCCAAGAGCATTGTCTGTGTTTGTTCCCCAGATACCGTCTACATCCAGACCGGCACCATAATCCCTGTTCAGAGCTGTCTGAAGAACTTTAACGCCTGCTTTTTTGGTAGCAGCGTCTCTTTTTCCGGTAATAGAGATTCCTGCATTGGCGAATTTATTGGCATAACCCTGACCTTTGCGGATTTTTGCATTTCCTGCAGTTGGCTGAGGTTCAGGATCAGGATCAGTAGTTGAAGAATCTTCAGTATAACGGAGAACGCAATCCCAGGGGAAATTGTAATAACTCTGAAGTTTGATCTCTTTTCCGCTCTGATCTCCGGGTTTACCACCATGATATCCATTATTTTCATTTTTGCTGGCAGATACCACCTGACCATTACCAATGTGCATTACTGTATGACTTGCGATGTTTAATAATACATCGCCACGTTTCATGCCACTTCCTGTGCTGAGATTAACTTTGGAAGTTACATCCTTAAAGCCGCAGGACAGAAAAACGGATTTCATATTTCCTGTATAAGTGGCTCCTTTTGTTTTTACAGGTACACCAGCCTGCTGCCATGCAGAGATTACCAGTGAAGAACAATCGTAGTCCGGTCCCCATCTGTTATCCTGATCATATCCGTGTGCCGGATCGTTTGCGATTTCAATTGCCCATGTTACTGCTTTTTCTGTTTTTGTCATTTTTTTATCCTCCTGAAATTTGATTATTTATTTGCTCACCGGTGATACATCTTATAAAGAGTGAGAAAAGGGAAAAATGTAAACATGAAACAGAAAAAAATAAAAAGCATTTCCTGATTGTTGCTTCGAGGTCAGAAAAATGCTTTTCGAGGACAAAAACACGAAAATTGTCGAATTGTAATTATATTTAATCCTGATGAGAGGCCTGGTATATTTTCAGTATTTTTACAATGTATTCAGTCTGGCGTTCACCCATTTGATTCATGATTGAAATCGCATCCTGAATAGCCGGGCTTTGAATATCTTTATTATGAGGAAGCAGATCATAAAGAAAATAGTCAAGTCCCACATCAAGAATTTCAGAAAGCTTAAGGAGATTTTCAATAGTAGGCATATACTTACCTGTTTCAATCCGGCTGATCGTACTTACAGATAAACCACTTAATTCTTCCAGGTGTTCCTGGGTAATATTTCTGTTGATCCGAGCTTCTGCAATTCTTTTTCCGATAGTATTGTTTTTCATAAATAAAAATCCTTTCCTTTGATAAAGTTTAACAGACGGAATTAAATATGTATAAGGATATAAATGACAAGCGACTAATCAAATTTGATATGTTTTATGACAGGAGGAATATAGGAATATGGACGAATATACAAAGGATTTGTATACCATGATGTTTTCTTTGCAGACTTTGCAAAATCAGGGAATTACAATCAGAGAAACTGTATATAAAAGTCTGGACAAATTACTGTTATGGAATAAAGAATCTGAAAACAGTAAATATCTCGAATTAGCGTTGCTTCATATGCAGGCTTATGCTAATATGGGATTTGCTTTAGATGAAGAAAATAAGACAATACGTGAGATATTAAAAAAGACAGGAAAGACCAGAGAAGACTTTTTCCCGAAAGGATATCTTCTTGGAAAGAGAATTAAACTGACCAAGTCACAGGTTCGTGGTATGATTGGAAGATGGAGACCTTCCA
Organism: Blautia sp. ZXY-1-C6; assembly: GCF_056339875.1. NCBI lineage: Bacteria > Bacillati > Bacillota > Clostridia > Lachnospirales > Lachnospiraceae > Blautia > Blautia sp. ZXY-1-C6. The sequence continues at coordinate 1,521 of NZ_JBWJVQ010000151.1, read as the reverse complement.
GAGACAGTCCGATGACAATCGGAGAACTGGTGGATGATATCATCAGAAAGGTAAAAAACCATGAGGAAGGCAGATACATTTATCAGTATCACAGAACTGATGTGACAACCAAAGGGGATATCGAGGTTTATGAGCTGGTCATCAATAAGGATGAAAGTTATTTTTATGATGTGAAGAAATTCAGATTTTATACATTCATGGAGGAATAATTGCTATGATAAGAATAATGATTCTGGATGATGACGAAATGTATCTGAAAAAAGAAAAGGATATCACAGAACAGTATTTTGCAGAGAAAAACGTAGATTGCACGGTAACGATATACCAGAATGTGGAATGGTTTCTGCTGGGATTGAATGAAGAAAAATTCGATATGTATATTCTGGATATCCGGATGCCTGGAGAAAACGGAATAGAGGCAGCGAGGGAAATTCGCAGACTTTATCCGGATCCGGTTATTATATTTATTACAAATTTTGTGGATTATGCAATAGAAGCATATGAGGTAAACACCTATCGTTATATCCCCAAAGAGTGTCTGAAGGAAAAACTTCCGCAGGCTTATGATGCGCTTCTTCCTGGAATTATGGAGAAAGAAGAGCGGTACTATATCATAAATAAAAGAAATGAAGTTGAAAAACTGGCATATTCTGATATTTTCTATATGAAAAAAGAAGGAAAATATGTGATTTTTGTGCACAGGCGTGGGGAAGTAAAGATCAGAGCAAGTCTGTCAACAGTAGAAAAAGAACTGAATTCAAAAGAATTTATTATATCTGACAGAGGATATCTTGCAAACATCCAACATGTGATGAAGATGAAAGGAAGGGATCTTTATATGCGGGACGGTAATATTATTACAGTTGGCAGAGAAAGATTCAAAGGTGTCAGAGAAGCAATTCTGAATTACTGGGGGGTATGAAGAATGCTGAAAGTTTTATTGTATGGACTGGCAACGTTTATGGAGACAGGGATAGGTGTCTGGATATTTAGCCAGACGTTTTCTGAACGAAGAATATTAGAAAAAAAATATTATGTTCTAGAATGGCTGTTGTATTCTTTGATTTTTTTTGGAATTTATAATTTTTCTGTTTCATTATGGCAGATTGATAAAAAAATAGAAAAATATGTCATAAAAGTTATTTGTATATACATAATTGGATTAATTGCAGGAATTATATATGATATTTTTTTTGTAAAGAAAAAGGAGATGGTCTTAAGAAGAATATTATATATCGGCATGATATTTTGGTTAACTGCTCAGTATTGGGCTGGATATCAATCGTTGTTAATGATTATTCTTGGGAGTGGAATAATTGTATTATATGTTTTTTGCTACTTTGATTGCACATTTAAACAGGCATATGTTTGGAATTTTTTCTATGCAGTTAATATAGGATTGATAAAAGAGGCTTATGTTGTATATGCAGGGGTGTTTAACCATAAACAGTGGGATGATTTTTATTCATATCCGAGAGGACATACATATCAGGAAGTTATATTTTGGATTTTAGGCTGTTT
>NZ_JBWJVQ010000150.1:0-33093 GCF_056339875.1 Blautia sp. ZXY-1-C6 | reverse complement strand
GACAGGTGCAAATATTATCCTGAAAGCTCTGGAAGCTCCTCTGTTCCGCATTTCTGCAAATGCAGGACTTGAAGGTTCCGTAATCATCAACAAAGTAAGAGAATCCGAACCGGGAATCGGCTTTGATGCTTTGAACGAAAGATATGTAGATATGGTAAGCGAAGGTATCCTTGATCCTGCAAAGGTTACAAGAAGTGCTCTTCAGAATGCTACAAGCGTTGCGTCTACATTACTTACAACAGAATCTGCTGTTGCAATTATCAAAGAAGACACACCTGCACCGGCTGCTAATCCTGGAATGGGAATGATGTAATTTTTAATAAACGATAAAATTATACCGCAGTATGCTCAGATAAAAATAGTATGTTACTGTTCACTCCGTTCACAGTAACATAGCCAAAATTCATTCCAAATTGCCTGTGGCAATGGAATTTTGGCTTGTATGTCTCGGGATTTTGGCATATTCATGCCAAAACACCTCGCGGAACAGTGGTGTGTGAACAGTAACAATAGTACAGGTGGAATATGTGAAACGGAACCGTCGTCATAGACGATGGTTCCGTTTTGTGATATAATGCAGAAAAACAGCATGATGAATAAAATATAATTGTTAAATATGCTGTGCAAAAAAAGCTGCTTTCAACAGCTGAACAAATGAAAAGGAGACGAAACAATGGGCGATTTGTATTCAGAATTACTGGTAAAGAAAGATAAGACGGCTAAAGACAGCCTGCTCAAATACGGTCTGATCGTTTTGACAGTGCTGGCAGTATTTGCCGGACTTATCATCACACCGCTGGCACTGATCATTGCCGTAGCGCTTGGAATTGCATGCTATTTTGTAATCCCGAAAACAGATGTAGAATATGAATATCTGTTTATCAATGGCGATTTTGACATCGACATGATCATGTCAAAGACAAAAAGAAAGAAAGTAAAGAGCTTCAAATTATCAGAAGCAGATCTGGCAGCACCGCTGGATTCCCACAGAATGGACTATTACAACGGAAACCAGAACATGAAAGTACTGGACTTTTCATCAGGAAATCCGGAGCATAAACGCTTTGGTGTTATCACAAGACTGGACGGAAATTTATGCAAGATCATCCTGGAACCGGATGAGGCACTTGCACAGGCTATGAAAAATTCAGCACCGAGCAAAGTTTTTTTGGATTGACATAGAATCTGATTTTTGTTACACTTGTTGAAAATAAAAGGACCAGTTGCTGGTTCCTTTTTACATTACAATAGTAATTTAATTTCATATACGCAAGGGAGGAAATGCAATGGGTACTATCATTGGTGAAGGCATTACTTTTGATGACGTGCTGTTAGTTCCGGCATATTCAAAGGTAATTCCGAATCAGGTAGATGTCACAACTTACTTAACAAAGAAGGTTAAACTGAACATTCCTATGATGAGTGCAGGAATGGATACAGTAACCGAGCATCGCATGGCAATCGCTATGGCGAGACAGGGTGGTATTGGTATTATTCATAAGAATATGTCCATTGAAGCGCAGGCAGAAGAGGTAGACAAGGTAAAACGTTCTGAGAACGGTGTTATCACAGATCCTTTCTATTTATCTCCTGAACATACACTTAAGGACGCAGATGAGTTAATGGCAAAGTTCCGTATCTCCGGTGTGCCGATCACAGAGGGCAGAAAACTGGTCGGAATCATTACCAATCGTGATTTGAAATTTGAGACAGATTTCAGCAAGAAGATCAAAGAGTGCATGACTTCTGAGGGACTGATTACAGCCAAAGAGGGAATTACACTGGAAGATGCCAAGAAGATTCTGGCAAAATCACGTAAAGAGAAATTACCCATTGTAGATGATGACTTTAACTTAAAAGGCTTAATTACTATTAAAGATATTGAGAAACAGATCAAATATCCTCTGGCTGCAAAGGATGAGCAGGGACGTCTTCTCTGCGGTGCTGCGGTAGGAATCACTGCTAATGTACTTGCACGTGTTGATGCACTTGTAAAGGCATCTGTAGACGTGATCGTAATTGATTCTGCACATGGACATTCAGAGAATATTCTGAAGGCTGTACGCGAGATCAAGGCAGCATATCCGGAACTGCAAGTAATCGCAGGTAACGTAGCAACAGGTGCTGCGACAAAGGCTCTGATCGAGGCCGGTGTAGATGCAGTTAAGGTTGGTATCGGACCTGGATCTATCTGTACCACACGAGTTGTTGCAGGTATCGGTGTTCCGCAGATCACTGCTGTTATGGACTGCTACGAAGCTGCAAAAGAATACGGAATCCCGATCATTGCAGACGGTGGTATCAAGTATTCCGGAGATGTCACAAAGGCAATCGCAGCCGGTGCGAATGTCTGCATGATGGGAAGCATGTTTGCAGGATGCGACGAGAGCCCGGGAACATTCGAACTGTATCAGGGCAGAAAATATAAAGTATACCGCGGTATGGGATCTATCGCAGCTATGGAGAACGGAAGTAAAGACCGTTATTTCCAGGAGAATGCGAAGAAACTTGTTCCGGAAGGCGTAGAAGGACGTGTTGCTTACAAAGGACATGTTGAGGATACTGTATTCCAGCTCATGGGCGGTCTCCGTTCCGGTATGGGATATTGTGGAGCAGAAACTATTGAGAAGCTTAAAGAAACAGGCAGATTCATCAAGATTTCTGCTGCATCTCTTAAGGAATCTCATCCACATGATATTCATATCACAAAAGAAGCTCCGAACTATAGCGTAGATGACAAATAATAAATTTCAGGTGTAATATATGCCCCGGCTGGCTGCTGATGGAAAGAAATAAGATTTCCAGGCATGCCGGCCGGGGTATTTTTTGAAGGGAGTAAAATCCCGTAAGAGAAGGTAAAAATGCAAAAGCATATAAACAAAAAGAAAAAAACAGATACCAGAACAGGAAAAACTGCAGCAAAAAAGAAAAACAGCAGGTCGAAAAGACGAAAGAGTAGCAGAGTAAGGCAGAGAAATCAGAGAATTCTTATGAGCCTTATGCTGCTCGTGATCATAGTTCTGATTGGGTGGATTATAATAAATCGGGCCAGTGAAAATGGATGGAGTATTGGGGACTTTTTACATAATTCTGACACGATGATTTCTGATGCGGAACAGTCAGGAACAGATAATGCGGATTCTTCAGGCGGACCGGAACAATGGCAGAAAGAAGGGGCGCCGTACATAGATGTGGAACTGCTGACACCGAATGAATATTCCAGACCGCAGATTCCTATTGAGAGTGTACAGTATATTGCCATTCATTATACTGCAAATCCGGGGGCAACAGCCATTGCAAATAGGAACTACTTCGAGAATCTGGCGACTACTCATGACACAAAGGTGAGCAGTCATTTTGTAGTGGGGCTGGATGGGGAAGTGGTGCAGTGTATTCCTACGTCAGAGATGTCCTATGCGACGAACTCACGTAATGTAGATACTTTGTCCATCGAGTGCTGTCATCCGGATGAGACGGGGAAATTTAATGAGGCAACTTATGATTCGGCAGTGAAGCTTTCTGCGTGGTTGTGCGTGCGGTTTGGGCTTACATCAGAGAACGTGATCCGGCATTATGATGTTACCGGAAAAAACTGTCCGAAATATTATGTGGAGAATCCGGATGCGTGGATACAGATGAAATCGGATATTGCGGCGCAGATTGATGTTGATTATGGTTTGCAGGATGTTCAGTAAAACGAAAATTCAGCACAGTACAAAAAAATTTGCCTTGAAATCCACAAAGAAGTATTGTACTATAATAACAACGTGTGATTTTTTTCACAACAGTGCCTGCATGACTGGCGGAAGTAGGATTACCTACAGGGAGTGCAGCGAGTATATGAGCCGACCGCCTGGGCAGCCTGGAAATTATTCAATGAATAAATAGGTTTCCCAGGCTTTTTTTAACCTTATTTTTAACGAAAAGGAGAAAAATTATGGAAATGTTATCACTGGAAAAAGAACTGAAAGAGAATTCCTATCCTGGCAGAGGAATTGTGATTGGACGTTCCGCAGACGGTAAGAAAGCAGTGACAGCTTATTTCATCATGGGCAGAAGCGAGAACAGCAGAAACAGAGTATTTGTAGAGGATGGTGAGGGAATCCGTACCCAGGCATTTGATCCGTCCAAACTTACAGATCCGAGTCTGATCATCTATGCACCTGTACGTGTACTGGGAAACAAAACAATCGTAACTAACGGAGATCAGACAGATACCATTTATGAGGGAATGGATCATCAGCTTACTTTTGAGCAGTCCTTAAGAAGCAGAGAATTCGAGCCGGACGGTCCGAACTATACACCTCGTATCTCCGGTGTTATGCACGTAGAGAACGGAAAATTCAACTATGCAATGTCAATTCTCAAGAGCAACAACGGAAATCCGGATGCATGTAACAGATACACATTTGCATACGAGAATGCCATTGCAGGAGAGGGACATTTCATCCATACTTATAAATGTGACGGAAATCCACTTCCAAGCTTTGAAGGCGAACCGAAACTGGTAGCAATTCCGGATGATATGGATGAGTTTGCAGAACTTCTCTGGAACAGCCTGAACGAAGATAACAAAGTATCTCTGTTTGTAAGATATATTGATATTGAGACAGGTAAGTACGAAAGCAAGATTATTAATAAGAATAAATAATAGTCACTTACTGAGTACAGATAGTGCTCATAGATTATTGTGAACATAAGACGATGCTTTCGCAGTAAGAAATTATTTACAGGAATTAATTTTAAAATACTTATTTGGTTCATACGGAGGATTTATATAATGAAAGAATTCGAATTAAAATATGGCTGTAACCCGAATCAGAAACCTGCAAAAATTTATATGGCAGACGGATCTGAGCTTCCGGTAAAGATCCTTTCCGGAAGACCGGGATATATCAATTTCCTGGATGCTTTTAATGGCTGGCAGCTGGTATCCAATCTGAAGAAAGCAACAGGACTTCCTGCAGCTACATCTTTTAAACATGTATCCCCTGCCGGTGCTGCTGTAGGACTTCCTCTTACAGAGACTCTGGCAAAGATCTACTGGGTAAATGATATGGACTGGAAGAATTTTTCACCATTAGCATGCGCTTATGCAAGAGCTCGCGGTGCTGACAGAATGTCCTCTTTTGGTGATTTTATTTCTCTTTCTGATGTGTGTGATAAAGATACAGCACTTCTGATCAAGAGAGAGGTATCTGACGGTGTTATTGCACCTGGATACACAGAGGAAGCACTGGAAATCCTGAAGCAGAAGAAAAAAGGTAACTACAATGTGATCCAGATTGAGGAGAACTTTGTACCGGCTCCGCTGGAACACAAAGAAGTATTTGGTGTAACTTTTGAGCAGGGTCGTCAGGAGCTTGAAATCGATGATGCAATGCTTTCCAATATTGTGACAGAGAATAAAGAGCTTACAGAGGAAGCAAAACGTGATATGAAGATTTCTCTGATCATCCTGAAATATACACAGTCCAACTCTGTATGTTTCGTAAAAGATGGACAGGCTATCGGTGTTGGTGCAGGACAGCAGTCACGTGTACATTGTACAAGACTTGCAGGACAGAAGGCAGACAACTGGTTCCTTCGCCAGTGCCCGAAAGTGCTGAATCTGCCATTTAAAGATACAATTTCACGTGCGGAACGTGACAATGCCATAGATGTTTATATCGGGGATGAATATATGGATGTACTTGCTGATGGTATGTGGGAGAAAACTTTCACAGAGAAACCGGAAGTATTTACAAAGGAAGAGAAACGTGCATGGCTGGATCAGATGACGGATGTTACACTGGGATCTGATGCATTCTTCCCATTCAGTGATAATATTGAGCGTGCTCATAAGAGTGGCGTGAAGTATATTGCGCAGCCGGGTGGATCTGTGCGTGATGATGCTGTGATCGAGACTTGCAATAAATATGGAATGGTGATGAGTTTTACTGGTATCAGATTGTTCCATCACTAAGGTGCTGGTATGGGGACGCGCAGGACATTATATGTTTTTGTCCGCGGTTTCGGAGCCTAAGAAAAACTAAGCGCCAGGAAATCTGCTAAAAACATGTAAAAAAATTTCAAACTCGCCGCAAATGCGGCTCAGACAGTGAAATTTTTTTACATAACGCAGATTTCCTGGCGCTAACTTTTTCTAAGACTCCTGCAAATGCGGGCAAAAACATATAATGTCCTGCGCTGGTGTATAGCCGCGCAGCGAAGCGGATTGCGAATATACGCTTGACTCAGGGATGTTAATCAAGGACATTGGCTATAGATGTTATTCGCAGATATGGAATTGCTATAGTTATGGAAAGTTAATAAAAGGGGATGAAAAAAGCATCAGCCTTAGCTGATGCTTTAAGAGCGATAGACGGGGCTCGAACCCGCGGTCTCGACCTTGGCAAGGTCGCGCGTTACCAACTACGCCACTATCGCATTTATGATGTCGGTTGAGTGATTACCTCAGCGACAAAATATATGATACTATATGCAGTGGAGTTTGTCAAATGTTTTTTTATTTATTTTGAAATTTTATATAATGGTTTTATTGAAAAATTATGACTCCCTGAAAAGTGCTGAAATTGGCACTTTTCAGGGAACAATACTTACATATTAAGTTCTTTCATTAATTCTTCCTGAGAAATGAATTCGTGACAGTCAGGGTTGTTTTCGATTTCCTTTAACATTATTAAATCTGTTTCATCGGGTTCAACTTTTTCTATATCTGCGAATGTATCAGGCAGTTTAAAATGTTTTTGAATAATATGCCAGAAGATATTAGCATCTTTATCACTCATAATTGATACAGCACCTATAATACGTTCTTTAACAGCAGTCATAAAATCACACTCCTTTACGAAAAAATATTTATATTTTATCTTATCTTTCGTAAGGCAGAATAGAATTCTGATAATTTTACTATAGCATATAGAAATAATAGAAGCAATATAGTTTATGAAGATTCCGTGAAGGATGGGGTGGAAAATTGCAAATTGGGAGGGGGTGTGCTATGATAGGACAGACGGAGAGAGACGATAAAGGAGTTGAGGCTCAGTTTATGAAGAAAAAAATTTTAGCATTATTAGTTTGTAGTATGCTTACTTTATCAACAACAGTTTCTGCGGATATTCTGGATTATGAGGGGACAATTAATGCTTATAAGCAGGATAATAAGACACCGCAGACCTTTGAGATTGATAATGGAAGTGGAGAGAAGGTAACTGCAGTTGCCAAGTCAGATAAGGTTTCTGTTTCTGCAAAGGCGACTTATATACGTTCTATGCCAGGGAAAAACGGAAAGAAGCTTGCAAGAGTGTATCTTGGTACCGGTGTAGAGAGAGTGGCCGTATGTGATAATGGCTGGAGTAAAGTGACTTATGAGAAAAAGAGTAAAAAGGGTACGGAAAAGATCAGTGGCTATGTGCCCACAAAACATATCAATGATAGTGATCAGGTTGCTCAGGCAAGGGGAACTTTTACAGCACTGAAGGACAGTGATATTCTGGATTATCCGGGAAAGAAGGATGGACAGATAGTAGGTGAGGTCATTCAGGAGGATGAAGTGAAGCGCCTGGCTACAGTGAACGGCATCTGGAGTCAGATTTACTATAAAAAAGAGAATGGAAAAAGAGGTATTGGATATATTCCAACCAGTGTTCTGGAGAATACAGCAGCAGAGGAGAATACGGAAGAGTCAAAGGTCGCTAAAGTAGACGGCGAAGAAGCTGGAACGATTCATAAAAGTGAGGGCAAAGGCGTTTTTGCAGAGGCTGTGGATGGTGTAACTGCTTCAAAGGGAGAGTCTGTGGATGGAGTGAAGGTGGGAACTCCGGTAGCTGTGTCTTCAGATGCGTCACTGGTTCCGCTGGGAACCTTTAAGATTACTCATTATTGTCCCTGCAGTATTTGTTGTGGCCCTTGGGCAAATGGCATTACTTCTACAGGGGTGACTGCTACGACAAACCGTACGATTGCGGTGGACCCTACACAGATTCCATATGGATCTAAGGTTGTGATCAATGGACAGGTTTATGTTGCAGAGGACTGTGGTGGTGCGATTAAACATAATTGTATAGATATTTATGTTGCTACCCATCAGGAAGGGGAGGACAAAGGGGTATATTATACAGATGTTTATTTGTTAAAGTAGAAAATAAGAAAGAATTTAACCGAATCAAGTAGCAAAGCGGATTGAGAATATCCGTTTGACCTGAAAATAAAAATCCGGAAGAATCTGGAAATGATCTGTTATATCTGTGATCATTTCAGAAGTTCTTTCGGATTTTTTGAAATTATCTTTTATGCGTTTTTTAATGCCTGTTCGATGTCAGCAATGATGTCTTCAACATTTTCAATACCAACGGAGAGACGGATCATTCCCGGTGATACGCCGGCTTCTGCAAGCTGTTCATCATTCATCTGGCGGTGAGTATGGCTTGCGGGATGCAGGATCATGGTCTTGGAAGCTGCTACATGAGTTGCGATGGTGGCAAGCTTTAAGCTATCCATAAAGCGGACTGCAGCTTCTCGGCCTCCTGTCAGTTCAAAGGAGATAACGCCGCAGGTTCTGCCTTCGTTCATGTATTTCTGAGCAAGTGGATAGTATTTGTCATCAGGAAGTCCTGCATAGTTTACATGAGATACTTTCTCATGGGCATTCAGGAATTCGGCAATCTTCTGTGCATTATAGCAGTGACGTTCCACGCGGAGAGGAAGAGTTTCAAGTCCCAGGTTTAACAGGAAGCAGTTTGTAGGAGACGGGATAGAGCCCAGGTCACGCATTAACTGAGAGGTTGCCTTTGTGATATAAGCCTTCTTTCCAAACTGTTTAGTATAAATAACACCATGATAAGATTCATCCGGTTCAGTCAGTCCATGATATTTATGTCCATAGGCATCCCAGTCAAAGTTACCGCTGTCAACGATAGCTCCGCCAACCTGCACAGCATGTCCGTCCATATATTTGGTTGTGGAATGGGTGACGATATCAGCTCCCCACTCAAAAGGACGGCAGTTTACAGGAGTAGCGAAGGTGTTGTCTACAATAAGCGGAACTTCATGTTCGTGAGCAACCTTTGCGAATTTTTCAATATCAAGAATTACCAGGGCCGGGTTTGCGATGGTCTCTGCGAAAAGTACCTTTGTATTAGGGCGGAAGGCAGCTGCAATTTCTTCAGGGCTAGCATCGGTGTCAACGAAAGTGCAGTCAATGCCAAGCTTTTTGAAGGTAACAGCCAGGAGGTTAAAGGTTCCTCCGTAAATAGTAGAAGCCGCCACAACATGATCACCTGCTTCGCAGATATTGAAGACTGCATAGAAGTTGGCAGCTTGTCCGGAAGAGGTAAGGATAGCGGCAACACCACCCTCCAGATCCGCAATTTTTGCTGCTACAGCATCATTTGTGGGGTTCTGCAGACGGGTATAGAAGTATCCTTCTGCCTTAAGATCGAAGAGCTGTCCCATTTCATCAGTAGTATCATATTTATAAGTGGTACTCTGATAAATCGGGAGTGCGCATGGTTCACCCTTAGACGGAGTGTAACCGGAATGGAGACATTTAGTCTCGACTTTAAAGTCACTCATGAGTTTAGTTCCTTTCTTATGTGAAATATTGCTTCAATAAAATATTGTATTAATATTGGGAAAATTGTGATGATATTGATACAAAATTTCATGATAGTCTTAGAGCGTGTCTGAAAAATCATTCCCGCAATCTGCACGCCCCACTTTGCGGGATATTTCACCCGAATTCAGTTGCCGTAGCCCGCTACGGCGCCCTCATCCGGGCAAAATATCCCACAAATTGTGACGCACATCTTGCAGAAAGCCTTTTTCAGACACACTCTAGAGCGTGTTTGAAAAATCATTCCCACAAATTGTGACGCACATCTTGCGGAAAGCATTTTTCAAACATACTCTGGAAAAATTATACTGCTGAAAGTGAGAGAAGACAATATTAAAAAATGAAATAAAAAAATGCTCAGGCTTTTTCTAACCAGCCGTGAGCAAAAAAAGAAAATAAAAAATGCTCAGGCTTTTTCTAACCAGCCGTGAGCAAAAAAAGAAAATAAAAAATGCCCAGGCTTTTTCTAACCAGCCGTGAGCAAAAAAGAAAATAAAAAATGCCCAGAGCCGGAATCGAACCAGCGACACGAGGATTTTCAGTCCTCTGCTCTACCAACTGAGCTATCTGGGCATTTGGTCTGTGAACTGTTGTGTATCACAAACCTTATAATAGCATATTGATTGTTTGAATGCAAGTAATTTTTATGATTTTTGCGAAAAAAGAGAAAATTATAACAAAAATTTATTTTATCTTGCCATAAGGTAGATTTTTTCCATATCTCTCATATTGAGCTGTTTAAAGACTCCAATGGTGCGAGTGTCCTCAAAACTGCATTTGAATGCAAGATCATGAATTTGCTGATCTGTGAGATCCAGACCCAGTTCATGTAAACTGGTGGGCATTTCTACAGACCGGAAAAAATTTTCCATTGCTTCAATTCCTGCAAGGGCTGTTTCTTTATAATCAGTTCCACATGGAATGTCAAATACATTGGTGGCAAACTGAGCAAAACGTTCAGGGTTCACCTCGTAGACGTATCGTGCCCAGCTTCCCCAGATAGCTGCCAGACCTGCTCCGTGAGTTACATTGTAGACACCTCCCAGTTCATGTTCAAGCTGGTGGCATGCCCAGTCACCACCACCTGTACCGCATCCGGTCAGACCGTTGTGGGAAAGGCTTCCTGCCCACATAATTTCTGCCCTGGCGCTGTAATTGTCTGGTTCTTTCATAAGAATACGGGCATTGTAAATGACTGTCTGCATCAGAGCTTCGCTGATGCTGTCTGTAATCTCCATAGTTTCAATATTTACAAAATATCGCTCCATGGTGTGCATGAGGATATCTACACATCCGCTTTCTGTCTGATACTGTGGGAGTGTGTAGGTGAGACGTGGATTTAAGATGGCAAATTTCGGCCTGCAGTAATCTGTCTTTGCACATCCACGTTTTTCTTTTGTTTCTTCATTTGTGATAACACTGGAACTGCTCATTTCACTTCCGGAAGCTGCAATTGTAAGGATGACACCAATGGGCAGACAGCCGGTTGGAACAGCTTTTTTCAGACAGAAATCCCAGACATCATTGTTCGGATTGGCAACGCCATAGCCGATGGCTTTGGAAGAGTCAATAACACTTCCTCCTCCTACAGCAAGGATAAAGTCTACATGTTCTTTTTGGCATAATTCGATTCCCTCGCGGACTTTGGAAAGAAGTGGATTAGGAATGACACCACCCAGGGTGATGTATTCAAGACCTTCTTCTTTCAGATTAGAAGTGATCTCATCAATCAGTCCGGAACGGACAGCACTCTGACCTCCATAATGGATCAAAACTTTTTTTGCTCCATACTTCTTCAGCAGGGAACCTGCCTGAAGGTGGGTATCTTTGCCAAAGAGAACCTGTGTTGGTGTATAATATTCAAAATTTCTCATAATATGTAAACGACCTCCTATAGATTGAAAGGGTAACTGAATCAGGTAAGTCCTCTGCTTTAATTGTAAAATGTAATGAGCAGTAGGTGGGACTTCCTTTTTATATTAAAGCAAATAATGGAAAAATAGTCAAAAAATAATAAAAAAATTAAAATTTGAAAGCAATTTTTGCTGGTTCTCAGAAGACATTTTTGGAAAGATTCCAGTACAGATATCTATAATTTTCTGCACACAGAAAACGGAAAGACAGAAATTTATAGATTTTGGACAGAATATTTTATGGGCATTATGTGAATGGAATGCTATGATAAATACACTTAAATATACAAAGTGAATAAAAAAGGAGGAAACAAGAAATGAAAAAAAGAATGTACAAGATTATGGCACTTGCCATGACAGCAGCTATGGTGGTACCGATGGCAGCGCAGACAACTGCATTTGCAGCTGACGACAAAGAAATTACTTACTGGAATATTGCGGTAGAGAGCCCGGACAAAGATATTGTTACTGCAGCAGTAGACAAGTTTAACAAAGAAACAGAGTCAGGCTATACTGTAAATCAGGTAGCTATCCAGAACGATACATACAAGGAAAAACTTGTTATCGCGATGAGCTCCGGTGAGTGTCCTGATATGTACTCAAGCTGGTCCGGTGGTCCGATGTATGAATATATTGATTCCGGATTTGCTCAGCCGATTGATGATCTTCTTGATCAGTCCGATGTTAAAGATAAACTTCTGGATGCAGCTATTGAACAGGGAAGCTACAACGGACATGTATATGCAATCCCATATCTGAATGTTTCTCTGGCAGGTATCTTCTACAACAAAGATATGTTTGAACAGTACGGACTTGAAGAACCGAAGACATTAGCTGATTTGGAAAATATCTGTGCAACATTAAAAGAAAACGGAATTACACCTTTTGCACTTGCTAATGGTTCCAAATGGACAGGTTCCATGTACTTCATGTCTCTGGCAGCACGTTATGGCGGACTGGAACCATTCCAGAATGCAGTTGCAGGAACCGGCAAATTCACAGATGACTGCTTCATCAAAGCAGGTGAGAAGATTCAGGAGTGGGTTAACAACGGATACTTCCCGGATGGCGTAAACTCCTTAAGCGAAGATGACGGACAGGCAAAACAGTTAATGTATCAGGAGACAGCAGGTATGCTTCTCTGTGGCTCATGGTATACAGGAACATTCCAGACTGACAGTGAGGAATTCTATCAGAAGATCGGCTGGTTCCCATTCCCTGCAATTGATGATTCCGATGCTGATCCTACAATCCAGATCGGTACTGTAGGTGATCAGTTCATTTCCTTCAACTGTGAAGGTGATAAACTTGCAGCAGCATTTGAATGTGCAACAGATCATTTATCTGATGAAGTTGCAGACATTACATACTCTAACAACAAGATTGTTCCTGTAAAAGATGCAGGAGACCACATTTCAGACCCTGTTGTAAAGGAAATTTTTGATGCAGCTCAGGAAGCATCTTCTATCCAGTTGTGGTATGACCAGTATCTGCCAACATCTGTTGCAACTGCACATCTTGATGGCTTACAGGAAGTATTTGGTCTGACAAAGACTCCTCAGGAAGCACAGGAAGAAATGCAGAAAGCAATGGACGAATATTTAAGTACCAAATCTGATTCCGGCGCAGCAGATGATACTGCAGAAGAAGCTACAGATGATGCAGCAGCAGATGATGCTGAATAATCTTTAAAGGAAAGCAGGCATTCATTCTGACCTGAGTAAGGGTAGAAAAGAAGGGTTCTGCACATGCTGAAAGTGCAGAACCCTTTATCTTGAAAAACAATATGTGAGTACACAGAGCGTGCTTGAAAAATCATTTCAATGTCAAATTACATATCAGACAGCATGTCAGAAAATATATAAAAACCATCTCAGAAATATATCTCTAACATATTCCGAAAGCATTTTTCAAACATACTCTGGCATACGTTAGGTCAGATGATCAAATCTCAGAAAGTATTAAAAAGGAGGCACCAAAATGAATGAAAAAGGGATATCTCTGGTTCAGTTAAGACAGAGAAAAACACGTCAGACAGCAGCACTTTTTCTGGCACCTGTTATCATTTTATTAGTAGTATTTATCGCATATCCGATTATTGATACATTTATTACAAGCGGATACCAGTGGAATGGTATTTCCGCAGACAAGAAGATGGTAGGACTTGCAAACTGGGCAAAACTGATCAAAGATACAAAATTCTGGACAGCATTTAAGAACAACGTTATTATCATGATCTTATCTATCATTATCCAGATTCCGTTAGGACTTGCAATGGCAACATTCCTTGACTTTGGCGGTAAGAAACTTACAATTTTCAAGGTTATCTGGTTTATTCCAATGCTTATGTCTTCTGTTGCAATTGGTTTCCTTTTCACATACGCACTTGCAACAAACGGAGGTATTGTCAGCACAATTTCCGGATGGTTCGGAGGAAGCAACATAGACCTTCTTGGTAATCCAAAATTAGCATTGATCACAGTTATTCTTATCATTGCATGGCAGTTTACACCATTTTACATGGTTTACTTTATGGCTGGTTATACAAACATCCCATATGATGTATTTGAAGCAGCAAGAATCGATGGTGCTACAAGAGGACAGTATTTCTGGAAGATTGCACTTCCACTTCTTATTCCGTCAATTAAGAGTGCAGCTATCCTTTCAATGGTTGGATCTCTGAAATACTTCGATCTGATCTATGTTATGACAGGTGGCGGTCCTGGTACTGCTACAGAGCTGATGGCAACCTATATGTACAAAGAATCATTCAAGAACTTTAACATGGGTTATGGCTCAGCCATTGCAGGAGGTATGTTTATCCTGATTACAATGGTATCTATGATTACTATGAAACTTATAAACGGAAAACAGGAGGATTAAGGGATGGACAGCTATAAGAAAAGTAGAAGAAAAAGCATCATAGCCTGGGTCATTGCTTTTGTTCTTGCTATCGGTGCAGCAATTGTATCATTTACACCTTTTATATTCATGGTGCTGAACTCATTCAAAGAGAAATTTGAGATGCTTACCAAGGGTGTATTCCAGCTTCCTGATCAACTGAACTGGTCCAATTACACTGAGGTACTTACAGGAGGGTTTGCAAATTACTTCAAGAACAGTGTGATCGTTCTTGCAGTCTCCCTGATCCTGCTGCTGTTTATTTCAGCATGCGCTTCTTATCCTCTGGCAAGATTTAAGTTTAAAATGGCACAGCCGATTTATGCGATCATTGTAGCCTGTATGTCTATTCCTGTACATATTACATTGATCCCTGTATTCAAAATGTCAAAGTCAACAGGACTTTATGATACAATCTGGTCATTGATCGGACCGTATGTCGCATTCGCAGTTCCGATTTCCGTATTTATCCTGACCAGCTTTATGAAAGAGATTCCGAGAGAAATCGAAGAATCTGCTGAAATTGACGGATGTGGAAAGATTCAGATGTTCTTCTCCATGATCCTGCCGCTTTCCAAACCCGGAATGGCGACACTGGCAATTTACAATGGTGTAAATATGTGGAATGAATTCTCATTTGTAAATACACTGACACAGTCTGCCCAGAATCGTACCCTGCCGCTGGCAATCTGGGAATTCCAGGGACAGTATTCTATGAATACACCAATGATCATGGCGGTTCTTACATTAACACTTTTACCAATGGTTATCATGTTTATTATTTTCCAGGATAAACTGGTAAAAGGTATGACTGCAGGTGCTGTAAAGGGTTGATTCTTTCTGCGAAATCTGTTGTATCCATTTACCATTGAACATGGTATGATATTGGGGAGATAAAATCCCCCTTGATCATGTGGGTATATGTGAAATTATGTGACAGATGAGGAAAGACAACATGAACAAATGGAAAACAAAATTCAGCCACTGGAAATTTGATAAAAAAATACTTTTACTTGTGACCGTCAGTATTCTTATTGTAACGCTGACGGTTGCAGGTGTTTCTCTGACTTTTTCTATAGCATCGATGAAAGAGCAGTCTGTAGAACTTCTGCAGATGCAGAATAATACAGTTGCGGAATCTTTTAAGGGATCAATGGATTCATATAAAGAAATCGTATTGGGTACGATCATGGATGATTCTGTGCAGAATTACTGCAGGCAGGTGCAGAAAAATGAGCTGAAGACAGCAGACATTGATGCAGTTTACAGCAAGCTGGAGAATCTGAATAATATGTATGAGAGTCTGAACTTTGCTGCCATTGTCAGTTCGGATTATAAGAGTTACTACTACAGAGGAAAGGGTTCTTTATCAGTTACGCAGTTTGAAGAAGTGTATCCCCAGGCATATGAGAGATGCAAATATGCGCAGAAAGGAACGCTGAAAGTTTCCTATAACAATGATTATTATAAAGGGAACAGATATACGCTGAGTCTGTATTATCCATTATATGATACCAGAAAAGTATCTGATGCAAGAGGGCTTCTGTGCATGAATTTCGATGATCCGGCAGTACAGAGGATGCTGGCCGTGGGAGATTCTTCAGCAGAAACAAGAGTAGTTGACACAGGTGGAATGATACTGCTTTCGAATGATAAAGAGGAGACAGGCCGTTACGTAAATTACATAGATGAGATGGAAAAAGGGATACAGATATTTACCAAGAATGGGAATATGTATGTATGCCAGAAGATTAAGAACTGGAATTATTATGTAGTCAGTTCGATTTCTTTTTATAAACTGATGGAATCAGGATTCCATATAATGGTTGTTGTGATTCTGGTTCTGATCATAGTGCTGATCATAGTAAGCATTATTATAAGAGCACTGGTCAGGAAAATGTATCAGCCCCTTAATAAGGTAGTATCTAAGATGGATTATGTTGCGACAGGTTCCCTGAGAACAAGGATCAATGTTGACAATATGGGCGAGGATTTTGCCAAGCTTGCAATTGGTTTTAACTCTATGATGGATGAAATCGAGGTGTTGATGGAACAGGTAAAACTGGAACAGCATCAGCTGGAGCAGATTCGTTTTAATGCCCTTCAGTCGCAGATTCAGCCGCATTTTCTTTATAATACACTGGAATGTATCCACTGGCAGGCGATTGCCGAAGGAAATAAAGAGATTTCCACAATGGTAAAGGCGCTGGCGAAATATTACAGGATCTGTCTCAGCAAAGGACATGACGTGATCACGATCAGAGAAGAAGTAGAGCATATCAGGAATTATATGATTATCCAGAACATGAGATACGACAACATTATCGGAAGTGAGATTGTTGTAGAATCTCAGGTGGAAGAAAGCCTGATACCGAAGCTGACCCTGCAGCCACTGGTAGAGAATTCCATTTATCATGGAATGAAAGTAAAAGAGGGAAAAACAGGTACACTTTATCTTACAGCATATAGAAATGAGGATGAAGTTATCATAAAGGTATCAGATACAGGCACAGGAATGAGTCAGGAACAGATAGATGAAATGAATGAACAGCTCTCCAGATACGAGGATTCTTTTGGATATGGAGTGCGAAACGTAAACAAGAGGATTGAACTTCTTTTTGGGGAGGGATATGGTCTTAATTACCAGAAGAATGATTCGGGTGGAGTAACTGTCGTGATCCATCTGCCATATCAGACAGAAATCAAAAAGAACACAGCAGGAGGCGAGCGGACGTGTGTATAGAGTACTGATTGTTGATGACGAAAAGATGATACGCATGGGTATGAAAAATGCCATAGACTGGAAGAAACTGGGAGTAGATGACGTATTTACTGCAGCGTCAGGAAACGAGGCTTTGAAGATTCTTAAAGAAGAAGGTCCTGAAATTATGGTTACAGATATCCAGATGACAGAAATGACAGGACTGGAACTGATTAAAGCGGCCAGAGAATCAGTACCTGAACTGCGTGTGATCGTGCTTACAGGCTTTGATAATTTTGAGTATGCAAGAGAGAGCCTGCGGCTTCAGGTGCAGGATTTCTTCCTGAAACCGATTGATGAAGATGATCTTTTCAATGCGATAGAAAAGCAGATAAAAGAACTGAAAGAGCAGGAAAACAAAGAGCAGAATCAGGCCAGAGTGTGGCGCTCTCAAGGCTCTGTAGTGCAGATGAGACTGGAGCAGTGCATGAGGAATTTGGTGCATACAAAAGCAGATAAAGAGATGCAGTTGTATATTCTCCAGAAAGATTTTCAGTTTGATATTAAGCAGAAAATGAGCTTGATTCTTCTGGAACAGGGAATGTATACAGAACAGCAGAATGACGGAAAATTCCGTGCAATGACTGTTAAAAATGTCTGCATGAGCATGGTGGATTCCCAAAACAGAGGAATCACATTTGTAGATGATGACGGTACGATTGCGATTGTCTGTTTTGAAAAGGATGATGACGACAGCGTTCTGGAACAGATTGAAGAATTGTCGGATGTACTGAAGGATGAATTTGAATATAAACCAAAGATTACGGTTGGAAGTGCTGTGCAAGGATTTGAAAATCTGGCAATTTCCTACAATGATGCCAGATATCTTCTGGAACATGAAAAAAAGAATATTCAGGACATTATACAGACGATGGGGGCTCAGAACAAGAAGAAAATCTTCTGGGAAATCTATGCAGAACTGCGAAATATCATGATTTCCAATATAGGAACTCCAGATTATGTACTAAAGGCATTTAATACCTTTACTAAGGCAACGGAATCCTATAATCTTTCTCCTTCTGCTGTGCGCAGATGTTGTTTCGAGATTGCCTCCTCTTTGATTTTTTCCTACATGGAAGAATCGTGTGAGGTGGAAGAAGGAAAGTTGGATGCACTCTCCAAGAGTCTGTCATCAGCAGGAAAAGAAGAGGCCTGTGAGATTACGAGAATGTTTATTGAGCAGCTTATTGAAAATGATGAAGAGGATGTACATTATACCATTTCCAATGCCAGACACTATATAGATGAGCATCTTGCAGAGGATATTTCGGTTTCCAGCATTGCGGAAAGTCTCTATATCACACCGAATTATTTCTCCAGATTATTTAAGCGGATTACAGGTGAAGGATGTAATGAATACATTGTCAGAAAGAGGATTGAGAAGGCGAAGAGCCTTCTGGAAACTACCAGCATCAAGACTGGAAAGATTGCTATGATGGTAGGATACAGAGATACGAATTATTTCTCACTGGCATTTAAGAAACATACAGGAAAATCTCCGACGAAATACAGAGAAGAAATGCAGAATACATAATGCAGGAGTAGCGGGCTGCGCTGAGGCTTTGTTAATACCTGCTGAATAATTATCAAATTATATAAACAGGAGGATCTGAAATGAAAGATCACAGAAAAGAAAGAGCAGAAGCAAGAAAAAAAGCAGAAAAACTGGTATCACAGATGACGCTTCTGGAGAAGGCTTCCCAGTTAAAATACGATGCTGCTCCCGTGAAAAGACTGGGTGTTCCGGCATACAATTACTGGAATGAAGCACTGCATGGAGTGGCCAGAGCAGGTGTGGCAACCATGTTCCCACAGGCAATTGCAATGGCTGCAGTATTTGACGATGAAGAGATGAAAAAAGTTGGCGATATCATTGCAACTGAGGGAAGAGCAAAATACAATGCATATTCTGCAAAAGAAGACAGAGATATTTACAAGGGTCTTACTTTCTGGTCCCCCAATGTAAACATTTTCAGAGATCCGAGATGGGGCAGAGGGCATGAAACCTATGGTGAGGATCCATATCTGACGTCCAGACTTGGCGTGAAATTTGTAGAAGGAATCCAGGGTGACGGACCTGTAATGAAAGCGGCAGCATGTGCAAAGCATTATGCAGTGCACAGCGGTCCGGAATCGCTCAGACATGAATTTGATGCACAGGCAAGCATGAAGGATATGTGGGAAACATATCTTCCGGCTTTTGAAGCGCTTGTAACAGAAGCGGATGTTGAGGCTGTAATGGGTGCTTATAACAGGACAAACGGAGAACCCTGCTGTGCACATAAATATCTTATGGAAGATGTCCTGAGAGGAAAATGGAAATTCGAAGGTCATTATACTTCTGACTGCTGGGCAATCCGTGACTTTCATGAACATCACATGGTAACTTCCACACCAAGACAGTCCGCTGCTATGGCATTAAATGCAGGCTGTGACCTGAACTGTGGAAATACCTATCTTCATATGATGGGAGCTTATCAGGATGGACTGGTAACAGAAGAGAAAATTACAGAATCCGCAGTAAGACTGCTGACAACCAGATATCTGCTGGGCCTGTTTGACGGAAGTGAATATGATAAGATACCGTATAGTGTGGTAGAGTGCAAAGAGCACATTGATGAAGCTCTTAAGATGGCAAGAAAGAGCTGCGTACTTCTGAAGAATGATGGAGTTCTTCCGATTGATAAAACAAAAGTAAATACTATTGGTGTCATCGGCCCGAATGCAAATAGCCGTGCAGCTCTTATTGGAAATTATCATGGAACATCTTCTGAATATGTCACTGTTCTTGAGGGAATCCGTGAAGAAGCAGGTGACGATGTAAGGATTCTTTACTCTCAGGGCTGTGATTTATATAAAGATAAAGTTGAAAATCTGGCATGGGATCAGGACAGAATCTCTGAGGCAGTGATCACAGCAGAGAACAGTGATGTAGTCATACTCTGTGTAGGGCTTGATGAGACTCTGGAAGGAGAAGAAGGAGATACAGGAAACAGCGATGCATCAGGAGATAAAGTTGATCTTCATCTTCCGAAAGTACAGGAAGAACTGATCGAGAAAGTAACAGCAGTAGGAAAACCTACCATCGTAGTTCTGATGGCAGGAAGTGCGATTGACCTGAATTATGCGCAGGATAACTGTAATGGAATCCTTCTTGCATGGTATCCGGGAGCAAGAGGCGGACGTGCAATAGCAGATCTTCTCTTCGGAAAAGAATCTCCATCAGGAAAACTTCCGATAACCTTCTATAAAGACCTGGAAGGAATGCCGGAATTCACAGATTACTCTATGAAAAACAGAACTTACCGTTATATGGAAAAAGAGGCACTTTATCCATTTGGATACGGACTTACATACAGTGATACCTGCGTAACAGAAGCAGAGGTTGTCGGTGAAGTATCAGCAGAGTCCGATATCATGTTAAAAGCAACTGTTAAGAACAATGGAACAGTAGATACAGATGAAGTTGTTCAGGTGTATATCAAAGACCTTGATTCTCCGCTTGCAGTTCGTAACTACAGTCTCTGCGGATTTAAGAGAGTATCTCTGAAAGCGGGAGAAGAGAAATCTGTAGAATTTACAATTTCTAATAAAGCAATGAATATAGTTGATGAAGATGGAAATCGTTACATCGCAGGAAAACATTTCCGTTTATTTGCAGGAGTATCCCAGCCGGATACAAGAAGTGCAGAACTGACAGGACATAAGCCTGCTGAGGTAGAAATTGCACTTTAACCGAACGGAGTAAGTATTCTGTTTCAATTGCGAAAAGTAACATAAAATAAAAACCATATTATATATGGACAGGAGGAACACAGACATGAAAAACAAAATTAAAAAAATATTACTTCTTGGAATGACAGCCATGTTTACTGCCGGTGCAGCAGGCACAGCAGTTATATCCTGTCCTGTATGGGCAGATGAAGCAGAACAAAACTCTGAGACTGCAGAAGAGCCAAAAGCAGAAGATGCAGCTGTGGAAGAAGAAATTGCTGATCAGACAGATGATAAAACAGAAAACACAGATTTAAAAACTGTAGAACATCCAAGAATGTCTGCCTATTCCATTCGCAGATTTTCCATTGTAAAGGACGGCGAAGAAGTATTTCAGATCAAACAGGAACCGGCAGATTATAAGATGGATTTCGACTACTGGGAAATTACCAATCCGTATGATGAGACTGCAACAGTAAACACAGAGAATATGTATGAAATGTTTGGAGTGCTGGCTGCTTTTGATCTCAGCAACGGCGTCGATGCAGCAAATACAGATACCGGACTGGATAATACAAAGACATATTTTACAGTAGATTTTGTAAATACAGTTAACGATGACACAGCAAAAGAAACGCAGGATGCAGATGCAACAGCAACGATCCTTATCGGAAATACAGATGAGAATGGTGATTATTATGCATGCGTAAAAGGATACGAAGAGGCTGTTTATCTGCTTTCAAAAGAGTCGGTGAACAGTCTTCTGGAGCTGAAACCGTTTAATCTGATTCTGAAAATTCCGGCATTGGTAAATATTGATACACTTGACAGTGTGGATATGAGCATTGGAAAGAAAACCTATACGATGAAGCTGGACGGCAGCGATTATAAATTCGGAAAGAAAACTGTAAAGAAAGAGAAATTTACTGAATTGTATCAGGCGCTTCAAAGTATAATGCTTGATTCGGAAGTCGAAGAAACAAAAGATGCAGCAGATAAGGAAGAAGTGCTGACTGTAACATTCCACAGAAACACAGAAGAAGCTCCGGAAGTAACTCTGAAATATTTTGCATGTGATGATAATTATGATAGTCTGGAAATCAACGGAACCGAGAGATTTCTTGTGAAAGCGGAAGATGTGGATGCACTGGTAAAACAGATAAAAAAAGCGTTTTGATGGAATCGAATCTGTTATTTGCTACAGAGCTCAGCAGAGAAACATAATATGTGGTATCCTAATTTATATCATAAAATATTTTGGTACGCGGACAAATGTCTTTTGGTGATTGACATGATGGATAGAATTGGTTATAATCGGAATAATTACTGAGCGTATAACAAAGGAGGAGCACGAAGATGTATTCAATCGACGACGTAGCAAAGACAGACAAGGATATCGCAGATCTGATCGAGGCGGAGCTTGCACGCCAGAATTCCCATATTGAGCTGATTGCTTCAGAGAACTGGGTAAGTAAAGCAGTTATGGCAGCAATGGGAAGCCCTCTTACCAATAAATATGCGGAAGGATATCCGGGGAAGAGATTTTACGGCGGATGTTCCTGCGTGGATGAGGTGGAAGCTCTTGCAATCGAACGTGCGAAAGAATTATTCGGATGTGAATATGCAAATGTACAGCCGCACTCCGGAGCACAGGCAAACATGGCAGTCTTTTTTGCAATGCTGCAGCCGGGAGATACTGTAATGGGTATGAATCTGGATCATGGTGGACATCTGACACATGGAAGTCCTGCAAATATGTCCGGAACCTACTTCAAGCCAGTATATTATGGAGTAAATGATGACGGCGTGATTGATTATGAAGAAGTCAGAAGAATTGCAATTGAGAATAAACCAAAGCTGATCGTAGCAGGTGCAAGTGCCTATGCCAGAGTTATTGATTTTAAGAAATTCCGTGAGATCGCAGATGAAGTTGGGGCTTATCTGATGGTAGATATGGCTCATATCGCCGGTCTGGTAGCAGGAGGACAGCATCCAAGCCCGATTCCTTATGCAGACGTTGTGACTACAACCACACACAAAACTCTGCGTGGACCAAGAGGCGGCCTGATCTTAAGCAGCGCAGAGAATGCAAAGAAATTTAACTTTAATAAAGCAGTATTTCCGGGAATCCAGGGTGGTCCTCTGATGCACGTGATCGCTGCCAAGGCAGTATGTTTCAAAGAAGCGCTTCAGCCGGAATTTAAGGATTATGCAAAGATGATCGTTGAGAATGCGCAGGCACTTTGCAAAGGGCTTCAGAAGAGAGGAATTGATATTGTTTCCGGTGGCACAGACAATCATCTGATGCTTGTAGATCTCAGAAGTCTGGGCGTTACAGGCAAGCAGATGGAGAATCTTCTTGATGAAGTAAACATTACCTGCAATAAGAATGCAATTCCAAATGATCCCCAGTCTCCATTTGTTACAAGCGGTGTACGTCTCGGAACAGCAGCAGTTACTTCACGAGGCATGAAACCGGAAGATATGGACAAGATTGCAGAAGCAATTGCTATGACCTTAAAAGAAGAAGGCAGCCAGGAAAAGGCAAAGGCAATCGTCAAAGAACTTACAGACAAATATCCTCTGGTTGGATAAATAAATCATACAAAATAATGTATAAAAGCGAAATGCATGGTTCATGAGTGAACAGCACTTCGCTTTTATTTATTATGTCGCTGAATCGAGAAACTTATTTAACCAAATTATACCAAAATTATCCAAATAAAATCATGGATTTTTTTCAGAAAACGTAGTATAGTAACAATAGCTGATAATAAGTTACTGAGAACAGAGTGAACAGTAACGATGATATATCACAGTATATTGAAAACAATAACAGAGAGCAGGTGACAGAATTTGGAAAAAGTGATAATCATAGGTGCCGGACCTGCAGGAATTTCCGCTGCGCTTTATGCAGTTCGTGGAAATCTGGATCCCCTGGTGATCAATAATGGGATCGGTGCTTTGGAAAAAGCAGAGAAAATAGAAAATTATTACGGACTGGAACATCCGCTGTCCGGTCAGGAATTATATGATACAGGAATCGCTCAGGCGAAAGCACTGGGCGTACGAATATTGGATGCACAGGTTCTGGGAGTCGGCGGGTTTGATACTTTTGTGGTAAAAACTACAGAAGGTGAATTCGAGACTCAGAGTCTGATTCTTGCAACAGGAAGTAAGCGCGCTGCACCGAAGATCCCGGGTGTTAAAGAATTTGAGGGAAAAGGTGTCAGTTACTGTGCAATCTGCGATGCTTTCTTTTACAGAGGCAAGGATGTAGCAGTTCTTGGAAACGGTGATTTCGCCATGCATGAAGCAAAGGAATTGTCTAATACTGCTTCTACAGTAACCATTTATACAAACGGTGAAGAACCGGAATTTACACCTGAAGAAAATGTCAATGTAAACACAATGAAGATCCAGTCTGTAGAGGGCGATGATCTGGTATCCGGAATCCGTCTTGAACCTGATGTGCAGGCAGAGGAAATAAAGGCAGAAGCAGGTCAGCAGGCAAATGATTTCTGTCCTGCAGAGGGTGTATTTATTGCAATGGGAACTGCAGGCAGTACTGAGATTGCCCGCCAGATGGGAGCTGAACTTACTGAAAAAGGAAACATTAAAGTTAACGAAAATATGGAAACAACCATCCCGGGACTCTATGCGGCAGGTGACTGTACAGGTGGACTTCTTCAGGTGGCGAAAGCTGTGTATGAGGGAGCACAGGCAGGTATTAATGCAGGGAAGTATGTAAGATCTTTAAAATAAAAAATCTAAAATAAAAACTGAAAATTTAACAGGGTTATAGTGTTGATATTATAAAACCAGAGAACTTACATTGCAAATTTTTATAAAGAATAAGCAAAGGAGATATAAATCATGGCAAAAGAGATTACAACAGCAAATTTTGAAACAGAAGTATTAAAATCTGAGAAACCGGTTCTTATAGATTTCTGGGCAACATGGTGTGGTCCATGTATGCGTCAGGGTCCGGTTGTAGAAGAACTGGCAGAAGAGGGATACGCAGTAGGAAAAGTAGACGTAGATCAGAATATGGCACTTGCACAGCAGTTTCGTGTAGTCAGCATTCCGACACTGATCCTGTTTAAAGACGGTGCGGAAGTGAAACGCTTCGTAGGTCTTACTTCCAAAGAAGAGCTGAAGAGTGCATTGGAAGGCTAAAGATTTATGAAGATTTTATTAGCGGCATGCAATGCAAAATATATTCATTCCAATCTTGCTGTTTATGATCTGCAGGCATATGCATCTGATTACGCAGATCATATTGTATTAAAGGAATATACCATCAACCAGCAGAAAGATGATATCATGCGTGATATTTACCTGGAGCATCCTGATGTGGTATGCGTGTCCTGTTATATCTGGAACCTTTCTTTTGTAAAAGAACTGATGGCAGATCTGATAAAGATTCTTCCGGGCGCCGACTTCTGGGCCGGCGGTCCGGAAGTTTCTTATGATGCGGAGAAATTCCTGATAGAAAACTCAGAATTTAAAGGTGTTATGGTCGGGGAAGGTGAAGAAACATTTAAAGAACTTGCCGGATATTATGTGGAAAAAAATCCGCAGGATCTGAAAAATATGACAGGAATCTGTTACAGAGACGGAGATCAGATCATACATAATGGATGGCGCCAGATCATGGACTTAAGCAGTATTCCGTTCATTTACAAAGATCTGTCTGAGTTTAAGAACAGGATCATTTATTATGAAAGCAGCAGAGGATGTCCTTTCTCCTGCAGTTACTGTCTTTCTTCCATTGATAAGAAACTGCGTTTCAGAGATACAGAGACAGTAAAGAAAGAGCTGCAGTTTTTTATAGACAATAAGGTTCCGCAGGTAAAGTTTGTAGACCGTACCTTTAACTGTAAACATGACCATGCAATGGCAATCTGGAAGTATATTAATGAACACGATAATGGTGTGACAAACTTCCATTTTGAGATTTCAGCAGATCTGTTAAGAGAAGAGGAACTGCAGGAAATGTCCACCATGCGCCCGGGTCTGATTCAGCTGGAGATTGGAGTACAGTCAACAAATCCGGACACGATTAAGGCAATTCACAGAACTATGGATTTTGAAAAACTGAAAGGAATTGTTGACAGAATCCATAGCTTTGGAAATATCCATCAGCATCTGGACCTGATTGCAGGACTTCCCTATGAAGATTACGACAGCTTCCGGCATTCCTTTAATGATGTTTATGCACTGAAACCACAGCAGCTTCAGCTGGGCTTTTTGAAGGTGTTAAAGGGTTCCCATGTGATGGAGATGTGCAAGGAATATGGTATTGTATACAAAACACAGGAGCCTTATGAGGTACTTTCCACGAAGTGGCTGGATTATGACCATGTTTTGAAGCTGAAAACTGTGGAAAATATGGTGGAAGTGTATTATAATAGTGGACAATTCCAGAATACACTTGAATATCTGGAAAACTTTTTCCAGGATGCTTTCTCGATTTATGAGAGACTGGGCAGCTTTTACATGGAAAAGGGCTATGGTGATGTTTCTCATACAAGAATGCGAAGATATGAGATCCTGCTGGAATTTCTTGAGGATGTGCCGGAGATTTCCATGGATCAGGTAAAAGACCAGATGGTATACGATCTCTATCTGAGAGAAAACCTGAAAAGCCGTCCTGGCTTTGCCAGAGATCAGAAGCCTTTTGAGAGACAGGTATGGGACTTCAGAAAACGGGAAAAAGTGGCAAAGAATGCACATGTGGAAGTATTTGCAGATGGAACAGTGCTGCTGTTTAACTATGCAGACCGTGATCCGCTGACTAACAACGCTCATGTGACAGATGTGACGAAAGATGTGTTTGAGAACCTGAACAGAGATTAAAGAGGTGAAGAGAAATGGGAATGTTTAATCCAAAGAACCGTAAAGTGATCACAGCAATTATTGCAATCATTCTGGTACTGGCAATGGTAGTACCAACAGTTCTGTCTCTGATCGTATAATAAATTTTCGGAGGAAAAGAATGAGACTGGGACAGGTGGCAATGGAGGCTCTGAGGGCAGAAATAACCGGATGCCTGAAACCGGGAGATGAACTGGTGGTGGCATGTCCGGTGGCTCTGAAAGGAACCTCTGTAATAGCAAAAAATAAAAAGGACAAACTGGCAGAGAGATTCTCTGCCGGTTTTATTCAGAATTGCGTTTCACTTCGGGACGATTATGGAGCTGGCAGTATTGTCTGGAAAATTGCGCAGGAGGCAGATGCCAGCGCATTATATGCTATGGGTGAGGGCGGCTTTTTAAGTGCACTCTGGAAGATGGCAGAAGCTTCAGAAGTAGGACTGGAAGCAGATTTCCGTAAGGTACCGATTCGTCAGGAGACCATAGAAGTGTGCGAGATTTTTTACCTGAATCCATATAAGCTTCAGGCAGATGGAGCAGTGTTGATTGGAATCCGCGGAGGTGAAGCACTGGTACAGAGACTTCGCAATGAGGGATTTATGGCAGAGGTCATCGGTCAGACTAACAGCGGCAATGACCGGCTTCTCTACAGTGGCGGCAGTGCCCGCTATCTGGAACGTCCGGCAGAGGATGAACTGCAGCAACTTCTCAAAGAGTAACTGCAGGAAACTTAAGAGACAATTTTCTAAGAAAAGACAGACGATTAATAACAAGAGGAATAAAAAGAAAATGGCAAAATTAAATATTGTACTTCACGAGCCGGAGATTCCTGCAAACACAGGAAATATCGGCCGTACCTGTGTGGCAACAGGAACCAGACTCCATCTTATCGAGCCTCTGGGATTTTCCTTAAGTGAGAAAGCCTTAAAGAGAGCAGGAATGGATTACTGGAAAGATCTGGATGTAACTACATATCTGGACTTTGAAGAATTTCTGGAGAAGAATCCCGGGGCAAAGATTTACTATGCAACAACAAAAGCACCTCAGACTTATACAGATGTTCATTATGAAGAAGACTGTTACATTATGTTTGGAAAAGAGAGTGCAGGAATCCCGGAGGACATTCTGGTCAATAATCAGGAAACCTGTGTAAGGATTCCTATGATCGGAGATATCCGTTCTCTGAACCTGAGCAATTCCGTAGCAATCGTTCTGTACGAGGCACTGCGCCAGAATAATTTTGACCACATGAATCTGGAAGGACACCTGAGAAACTACGACTGGAAATAATCATAGTAAGCAGACAGGAGGAGTTATATGCCAAATACCACAAAAGCAGCTCTGGAAGAATCCCTGAAACGGCTTCTTCTGAAGAAACCTCTGGACAAGATCACGATAACAGATATTACCACGGACTGCGGGATAAGCCGCATGGCTTTCTACTATCATTTCAAGGATATTTATGATCTGGTTGAATGGTCCTGCGTGGAAGATGGGACAAAAGCCCTTCAGGGCAAAAAGACTTCTGAATCCTGGACAGAAGGGCTGACCCAGATATTTGAGGCAGTGCTGGAAAACAAACCGTTTATTATGAATGTTTACAGAAATGTGGACAGGGAGCGGATAGAAAATTATCTTTTTAAATTAACCTATGATCTGATCGTGGGTGTGGTGGAAGAAAAAAGCAAGGGTCTGAATATCACAGAAGAGGATAAAAAATTTATTGCAGACTTCTATAAATATGGTTTTGTGGGAATCATACTTGAGTGGATCAGGGAAGGGATGAAAGAAAATATTGAAGATCTGGTAAGAATGATGGATTTGACACTTCGCGATACAGTGACTACATCTATTCATAACTTTCAGAAAAATAATATGGAAAAATAATCATATAAAAATTCTTTACAAAAGCCGCAGGGTGATAAAAAACTTATCATTCGGCGGCTTTTGTAAATTGTAGAATCATATTTTAACTGTTAATATACAGCCATAGCAACAAACAGATAATTCAGACGGATGAAATGCTTATGATGTGGGAAACATACAGATAAGAATGTAAAAGTCATGAAGATGTCTTGCCGGGAGATCAAGAGATTTCCGGCAGGCGAAAAGAGTTTCCGGGAAATGGGTAAAGCAGAGAGTAAAAAGCATTTAAGATAACGAATCTGAAAGAACTTCTAAAGAAGAATTCAAGAAAGGTGGATGTGTATTATGAGTAAAAATAAAGGTTTAGGACTTATATCCGCATTGGCAGTTGGAGCAGGCGTGGCAGCAGTGGCAGCAGGAAAGAAGTATAAAACAGTTGAGACAAAGAAAAAAGAAGATTATGACGCACTTCATAATACAAGTGAATATCGCAATACAGAACGTGGAAAATATGAGAAAAACAGTAAGGGAATTTATTATACAAACGGTAACTATGAAGCATTTGCACGTCCAAGAAAGCCGGAAGGCGTAGATGATAAACATGCTTATATCGTAGGAAGCGGACTGGCTTCTCTTGCAGCAGCCTGTTTCCTTGTACGTGACGGACAGATGCCCGGAAAGAATATCCACATTCTGGAAGCAATGGATATTGCAGGCGGTGCATGTGACGGTATCTTTGATCCGAGCCGCGGATATGTGATGCGTGGGGGACGTGAGATGGAAAACCATTTCGAGTGCTTATGGGATCTTTTCAGAAGTATTCCATCCATTGAAACACCTGGTGTATCTGTACTTGATGAATATTACTGGCTGAATAAGGAAGACCCCAACTATTCTCTCTGTCGTGCAACAAAAGAGAGAGGCAAGGATGCTCATACAGACGGTAAATTCAATCTGAGCCAGAAGGGCTGCATGGAGATCATGAAGCTGTTCATGACGAAGGATGAAGATCTTTATGACAAGACAATTGAAGATGTATTTGACGATGAAGTATTTGATTCCACATTCTGGTTATACTGGAGAACCATGTTCGCATTTGAGAACTGGCACAGTGCACTGGAAATGAAACTGTACTTCCAGAGATTTATCCATCACATTTCCGGACTTCCGGATTTCAGCGCCCTGAAATTTACTAAATACAATCAGTATGAATCCCTGATTCTGCCAATGCAGAAATATCTGGAAGAAGCAGGCGTTGAATTCCAGTTCAATACAGAGGTTACAAACGTACTCTTTGAGTTTGAAGGCAATAAGAAGATTGCAAAAGCAATCGAGTGTAAGGTGAATGGCGTAGAAAAGGGAATTGTTCTTACAGAGAATGATCTTGTATTTGTGACAAACGGAAGCTGTACAGAGGGAACCATCTATGGCGATCAGAATCATGCACCGAACGGAGATGCAGAAGTTCGTACAAGTGGATGCTGGAGTCTCTGGAAAAATATCGCAAAACAGGATCCGTCCTTCGGACATCCTGAGAAATTCTGTTCTGATATTGCTAAGACAAATTGGGAGTCAGCAACAGTGACTACTCTGGATGATAAGATCATTCCTTATATTACAGATATCTGCAAACGTGATCCGAGAACAGGCAAGGTTGTTACAGGCGGTATTGTAAGCTGTCAGGATTCCAGCTGGTTATTAAGCTGGACGATCAACAGACAGGGACAGTTCAAGGATCAGGACAAAGACAAGGTTTGTGTATGGGTATATGGTCTGTTTACAGATGTACCTGGTGATTATATCAAGAAGCCTATGAAGGAGTGTACAGGTAAGGAAATCACAGAAGAGTGGCTCTATCATCTTGGCGTTCCGGTTGACCAGATTGAAGACATGGCTGAGAACAGTGCAGTTTGTGTACCGACCATGATGCCTTATATTACAGCATTCTTTATGCCGAGAACAAAGGGTGACAGACCTGATGTTATTCCGGATGGCTGTGTAAACTTCGCATTCCTCGGACAGTTTGCCGATACACCAAGAGATACTGTATTTACTACTGAATATTCCGTAAGAACTGCTATGGAGGCTGTGTATGGACTTCTGGGTGTTGACAGAGGTGTGCCGGAAGTATGGGGCAGTGTTTACGATATCAGAGAATTACTGGATAGCAGTGTGAAGCTGATGGATGGAAAATCTCCACTGGAGATCGAACTTCCGGGACCACTGGATATGCTGAAGAAACCGCTTCTGAAAGCTGTTAAGGGAACTGTGATCGAGAAAGTACTCAGAGATCATGATGTGATCAAAGATTATATGATGTAAATATAGAGATGTAAGTGATATGAAAAGGCTGCAGGAGATATCCGGCAGCCTTTTTGTAAAGCCGTTAAAAGTTGATGGAAAGTTGCTTTGGTAAAGAAAAAACAGGTTGCAAATTAAAAAGACAGATGATAATATATAATGAAATATATAGAAAAAATTGATTTGGACAATAAAAAAGTCTGAAAAAACAAGTAAATATGATAATATATTGGAAGCTTTGCTGTAATAATGAATATGTAGCGCAGGAGGGCTTTCAAGGGAGTGAAGGGAGGTTTTTTTATGGAACTTGAGATGTATCGCAGGTATTCGCAGATGGCAAGAGGTATTGAGAAGGCTGAGCTGGTGTTTAAAAATGGGCGTGTGTTCAGCTCTGGTACGGGAGAATTTATTGATGGTGATGTGGCTGTTGCAGATGGAATTGTGATCGGAGTCGGTACATACGAAGGAGAGACAGAGATTGATCTGGAAGGAAAAGTGATCTGTCCGGGGTTTATCGACAGTCATCTGCATCTGGAATCTACTCTGGTGACGCCGGGGGAGCTGGTCCGGCAGGCCGCACAGTGTGGAACTACAACATTTATTGTAGATCCTCATGAGTCTGCAAATGTATCCGGTACGGATGGAATTGATTATATCCTGGATCAGACAGAAGATGTACCGGCGAATGTATATGTAATGATGCCTTCCTGTGTTCCGGCGACTCATGTGGATGATAACGGGTGTATTCTTACAGCAGGAAAGATGAAGGGATATCTGGAACATCCGAGGATTCTGGGACTTGGTGAAGTGATGGATGCGCCTTCTGTGATTAACGGAAGTGTTGCCATGCATGAAAAGCTCCAGCTGTTTCAGGACAGAGTGAAGGATGGCCATGCACCGTTTCTGGCACCTGGGGATCTGGCTGCATATGTACTTGGCGGAATTGACACAGATCATGAGTGTGTGGATTATGAGTATGCAATGGCTGAGGCAAGAAATGGAATGCAGGTATTGATACGTGAGGGAAGTGCAGCAAGAAATCTGGATGCTATTGTGAAGGGGATTGTGGAACACCATACAGATACGTCAGGTTTCTGCTTCTGTACGGATGATAAGCATATCGAAGAAATCCGTAAAGAGGGGCATATCAATTATAATGTGAAGCGGGCTGTACAGCTTGGACTTCCGGTTGAGAAAGCACTGCAGATGGCAACGATCCAGCCTGCAAGATGCTATGGTTTATACAGACTTGGAATGATCGCACCCGGAAGACAGGCAGATTTTGTCATTCTGGATAATGTGGCAGATCTGAATGTTGTAG
The DNA here is from genome assembly GCF_056339875.1 of Blautia sp. ZXY-1-C6. Lineage (NCBI taxonomy): Bacteria > Bacillati > Bacillota > Clostridia > Lachnospirales > Lachnospiraceae > Blautia > Blautia sp. ZXY-1-C6. The sequence continues at coordinate 821 of NZ_JBWJVQ010000150.1, read as the reverse complement.
ATGTATATCATTGTGGTAAGAAGATCATTAAAGATGAGAAAGCAGAATTGAAACCATGTCCTCCATATCTGAAAAATACAGTTCATGTATCTGGGTTCAGTGAGGAACGTCTGAAACTGAAACATCCGGGAACAAAGGCAAGAGTGATTCAGATGCTTGAGAAACAGATTGTGACAAAGGATATTCTGGAAGAGGTTCCATGGATAGAATCGGGTGATGAGAAATATTTTGCTCCGGACGGAGAATATCAGAAGATTGCAGTGATCGAGCGTCATAAGAATACAGGCAAGATGGGAGTGGGCATTGTAAAAGGCTATGGAATCCGCGGCGGAGCCATTGCTTCCAGTGTTTCTCATGATTCCCACAATATTATTGTAGTAGGAGATAATGATCGTGATATAGCTATTGCTGTAAAAGAAATGATGCGGACGCAAGGGGGTTATACTCTGGTATGCAATGGAGAGATTTATGGAACCTTACCACTTCCTGTCATGGGGCTGATGAGCGATGCCGGTTATGCAGAGTGTAAACGAAGCACTTGCAAAAATGATTCCGAAAGCACATGAGATGGGAGTGAAAGAAGGATTTGAATCCGTTTATCACCCTGTCATTTATGGCACTGCCTGTGATTCCTGAAATCAGGATCACACCGAGAGGAATCTATCTCGTAAATGAAGACAGAATGCTGAGAACACCGTTTAGTTAAGGTGGGTGAAATGTCTTAAATGCATTATTTACGAGGATTGCCATAGAATAAAAAAATACCGTAATAAAAGTAAATGATATATACTTTTGTTACGGTATTTTTTATAGCAGTCCTC
>NZ_JBWJVQ010000149.1:0-15322 GCF_056339875.1 Blautia sp. ZXY-1-C6 | reverse complement strand
AAAAAGTACAGTGCTTGATTTTCTTGAAGAAAAGTATCAGGCATATGTGATGAAAGCAGATGAGATCGGGCATCTGGTGATGGAGCCGGGGCAGTCCTGTTATGAACCGGTGATTGCACTATTTGGAAGACAAATCATAAAAAATGATAAAACTATTGACCGCAGACAGGTTTCGGATGTAGTATTTTCACATCCAGAGCTTCTGGAGAAATTAAACCAGATCATCCATCCGGCTGTGAAACAGTATATCAGAGAGCAGTTAGCTGTAAAGAAACAGCAGGAACAGAAGATATGTGTGGTGGAAGCTGCACTCCTTCTGGAAGATCATTATCAGGAGTTTTGCGATACGATATGGTATATTCATACGGATGAAGAGATCCGTATCAGGAGACTGATGGAGAACCGCGGTTATACAAGAGAGAAATCAGTCAGTATCATTGCCAGTCAGGCACCGGAGACTTTTTTTCGGGAAAATGCAGACTATGTTGTGGTAAATAACGGAGATTTTGCACAGACCAGACGGCAGATTGAGGAAGGAATCAGAAAATATGAGACTTTGTAGCATTGCCAGCGGAAGCAGCGGAAACTGTATTTATGTGGGCTCAGATAATACCCATCTTCTGGTGGATGTAGGCATCAGCGGAAAAAGAGTAGAACAGGGATTGAATTCTCTGGAATTGACAGGAAAAGATATTGATGGTATCTTGATTACACATGAACATTCGGATCATATCAAAGGTCTGGGCGTGATCGCAAGGAAACATCAGATACCGGTTTATGCGACAGAAGGAACTGTGGAAGCTTTATCTCACATGAATCTTGGAAAAATGCCGGAAGGGATTTTTCGTGAGATACACGAAGATGAGCCTTTTGAGATTAATGATCTGACAGTGAATCCTTTTACGATCCCTCATGATGCTGCACAGCCTGTAGGATACCGGGTAGAGTGTGGAGAGCATTCTGTGGGGATTGCTACAGACCTTGGAAAATATAATGAGTACATAGTCGGTAATCTGCAGAATCTGGATGCGCTTCTTCTGGAAGCAAATCATGACATCCGTATGCTGCAGGTTGGAAAATATCCCTATTATCTGAAACAGAGAATCCTTGGAGACAGGGGACATCTTTCCAATGAGAATGCAGGCAGGCTTTTATGCAGGCTGCTGCATGACAATATGAAAGGGATTTTCCTTGGACATCTGAGCAGGGAAAATAACTATGAGGAACTGGCATATGAAACCGTCTGTTCAGAAGTAACCTTAGGTGACAACCCTTATAAGTCGCGTGATTTCAGAATTCAGGTGGCACAGAGGGATTGCATATCAGAAGTAATTACAGTGTAGAAAGGACAAAGAACTTATGAAAAAGACAATCATCACAGTAGTAGGAAACCATACCGTAGGAATTATTGCAAAGGTTTGTACTTATCTTGCAGACAATAATGTAAACATTCTTGATATCTCCCAGACCATCGTACAGGGATATTTCAACATGATGATGGTAACAGATGCCAGCAAATGTGAGAAAGACAACGGAGTTCTTGCCAAAGAACTGGAAGCCCTTGGAGATAAGATCGGTGTAGTGATCCGCTGCCAGCATGAAGATATCTTCAATGTAATGCACAGAATCTGAGAAAATCTAAGCAGGTAAGCCACTGAGGGACTTTCCTGTATCAGATTGCCTGAAAAATGCTGAGAGAACATACAAGGGAGAAAAACAAAATGATCAATATTTTTGAAGTAAATGAAACGAATAAAATGATCGAGCAGGAGAATCTGGATGTGCGTACCATTACTATGGGTATCAGTCTTCTGGACTGTATTGACAGTGATCTTGCTGTTTTAAATGAGAAAATCTATAAAAAGATCACAACCTGTGCAAAGGATCTGGTATCTACAGGTGAGGCTATTTCCGGTGAATATGGAATTCCGATCGTAAATAAAAGAATTTCCGTAACTCCGATCGCATTGATTGGCGGAGCTGCATGTAAGACAAAGGAAGATTTTGTAACTATTGCAGAAACTCTGGATAAGGCTGCCAAGGTGGTAGGCGTAAACTTTATCGGCGGTTATTCTGCACTGGTAAGCAAGGGAATGACTCCTGCTGAGAGACTTCTGATCGAATCTATCCCACAGGCTATGGCGAAGACAGAGCGTGTCTGCAGTTCTGTAAATGTTGGATCCACACGTACAGGTATCAATATGGATGCTGTTAAGCTGATGGGTGAGATCGTTCTGGAAACAGCGAAAGCTACCAAAGATCAGGATTCCCTGGGATGTGCGAAGCTGGTTGTATTCTGTAATGCACCGGATGATAACCCGTTTATGGCAGGTGCTTTCCATGGTGTGACAGAAGCAGACACTATCATTAACGTTGGTGTCAGCGGACCTGGCGTTGTTAAGACTGCGCTGGAACAGGTAAGAGGTAAGGATTTTGAAACTCTTTGTGAGATGATCAAGCGTACTGCCTTCAAGGTAACACGTGTTGGTCAGCTGGTAGCACAGGAGGCTTCCAGACGTCTTGGTGTTAAGTTTGGTATCGTGGATCTGTCTCTGGCTCCTACTCCTGCAATTGGTGACAGTGTTGCTGAGATCCTTGAGGAGATTGGTCTGGAGCATGCAGGTGCACCGGGCACAACAGCAGCGCTTGCTCTGTTAAATGACCAGGTTAAGAAGGGTGGAGTTATGGCTTCTACAGCAGTTGGTGGTTTGAGTGGTGCATTTATTCCGGTCAGCGAGGATCAGGGTATGATCGATGCGGTGAATGCAGGGGCACTGACTCTTGAGAAGCTGGAAGCTATGACTTGTGTATGTTCTGTAGGTCTTGATATGATTGCAATTCCCGGAGATACGAAGGCTTCTACGATTGCGGGTATTATTGCGGATGAGTCTGCAATTGGTATGGTGAACCAGAAGACTACGGCGGTTCGTCTGATCCCGGTAATTGGTAAGGGGGTTGGCGAAGTGGTTGAGTTCGGTGGACTGCTTGGTTATGCACCGATCATGCCGGTGAATCAGTTCTCCTGTGATGCGTTTGTGCAGCGTGGCGGAAGGATTCCGGCACCGATCCATAGCTTTAAAAACTGATAAAAAAGGCCAGAAACTTCGGAAAAGGGGAGTTTCTGGCTCTTTTTATGTTCAAGAGGGACGCGGGGCGGAAAATATTTTATCTGGGGTGCGGTTTCGGAGCCTAAGATATTCTAAGCCGCCAGAAATCTGCTAAAAGCATGAGCCGTCTTGTCAAACTCGCTCCGTTGCAAACTTCGCTCAGACAGTGAGGCAGACGGCTCATAACGCAGATTTCTGGTGACTAAGAATATCTAAGACTCCTGCAAATGCACCCCAGACAAAATATTTTCCGCCCCGCTGGTAGCTGGTTTTAAGCTATGATGGATTGGATTGTTTGTATTATTTTATGGAATTACTATAAATAAAAGAAATGTCCTGCTTTAAAGGGATTCCAGTATATGCAGAAGTCGGGTGTTGTCTTCGGGGTGCATGATGCAGAAGCGGATGTATTCGCCGTCCAGGCATTCGAAGGAGGAGCAGTCACGGATCATGAGACCCTGACGGATGCAGGCGTCGAAGACGTCCCGGGAGGTCAGGCCGGGCTTCTGGATTTTCAGGAGGAGAAAGTTGGCGTAGGCCGGGTAGGTTTTGTAAGTGGGGATATTCTCCAGTGCTTTGAGCAGGCGGGTGCGTTCTGAGAGAATGAGGTCTCGGGTCTGGCGGATGTAGTTTTTGTCCTTGAGCATCAGCTCGCCGGCCAGGGCTCCCAGACTGTTGAGGGACCATGGTACCTGTTTTTCTTTCATTTTTTTGAGAAATTCCAGGTTCCCGGTGATTCCGTAGCCAAGACGCATACCTGGGGCTGCGTAGAATTTTGATACGCCGCGCAGAATCATAAGGTTCGTGAATTCTCTGGTAAGGCTGACAGCAGTGATCTCATTGATATCCGGGGCAAATTCTACATAAGTTTCGTCGATCATCACGAAAATGTTCCGCTCATTGCAGAAGGAAACGATTCTGCGCAGGTCATTTATGCTAATTGCAGATGAGGTAGGATTATTTGGGTTGCAGAGGATGAGAAAATCGTATTTTCCATCCAGGGTGTGACAAAGATCATCTACATTGAGGACAAAGTTATCCTCTTCGCGCAGATGGTAATATTCCTGTGTACTTCCGGAGAAGGAGAGTTCCCTGGAGTATTCTGAATAGGTCGGACCCAGGATAAGGGTATGCTTTGGATTTCGTTCCTGTATCAGCAGTGCGATCAGTTCGCTGGAACCATTTCCGGGAAGGATGAATTCAGCAGGAATATTACAATATTCTGAAATTGTGCTGCGAAGTGAAGTATAATCTCTGTCTGGATAAGAAGACAGGATATCCAGCCGTCCTGCAAGCTGTTCCTTTACATGCTCGGAAAGCCCCAGCGGATTTACATTAGCCCCAAACTTCACAATTTCCTCCGGCTTAAGCTGATAGACCTCACATATTTTCTCAATATCACTCCCATGAAAAACCATTTTTGCTGTTGACATATAATATCCCTCATTTCTATATAAATAATCTATTTAAACTTAAAATTACCACATAGCAGATCGCAGATCTTTTCTGAACATTATTTTAACACTTATCACATCGTTCTGTAAACATCACTGTTTACATATTGCTATCCTGAAATATACAGGTCCCAATATCATTGCAGCAGGCATTTAACAGAAGGCAAGTCCCCACCCACTGCTTATTGCTTTTCGCAACCACCGCAGGGGATTTACTTGATCCGATTAAATAAGTCTCCTGCGGTGGTGCAGAAAGCAAGCAATTCGGCATGCTGTCGAAAATGGAATATATGTCAATTTGTCAGTACACAGCGAAGGAATGGGAAGGGATTTCGGGCGCATTTGAGGGTTCATAGTAATTCTTGGTATTTGGGAAGCTGCGTTATTCAAAAAAATCTCACTGTCTGAGCGAAGCGAGTTTGAGATTTTTTTGAATGCTTTTAGCAGCTTCCCAAATGCCTTAGAATTACATGGTTCCGAAACTAAGCCCGAAATCCCTTCCCATTCCTTCGCGTCCCTTTTGAAAAAATTAATGGGAAAAAATAAAAAATAAACCTCTTGACATATCTGCATTAGCGTGGTAAAGTAAACACATCAAAACCGATGAGAAAGAAGAGTAAACAACCAAGAATCATTCCAGAGAACGGCAATTGGTGGGAAGCCGTATGAAACTGATTGTTGAATGGCCTTTCGAGGGCGGTCCGAAATCTTGATAAGCGTGAGAGTAGGCACCGACGGGAACCGAACCCGTTATAAATCAGGAGTGTATGTTTGTACATGAGAAAGTGGACGATTCGTCAATTTGAGTGGTACCGCGATAATAAGATTCTTATTACCGTCTCAAGCAACAGATAGCTTGTGGCGGATTTTTTTATATATAAAGAGAATCTGTTATATGGCACCCCCTGTAATGCAGGAAAATCTGCTGATGGCAGGTGGGTATCACAGCAGTTGACACATCCGGGAAAAAGAGGAATCCGGGGAGTTCTTTCTCACAGACAGTAACAAGGGATTGGTAAACATCCCTGAGACTATGGCAGTTAAAAAACCATGAACTGCTAAATAAGATGTAGAGAGAGGAAAAAAGACTATGAAAAAAAGAGTATTAGCAATCGCAGCAACAGCAATGGCAACTATGATGATGGCATCACCGGTTATGGCACAGGATTTCAAGATCGGTATCTGCAATTATGTAGATGACGCTTCCTTGAATCAGATCGTAGACAACATCCAGTCCCGTCTGGAAGAAATCGGCAAGGAAAAAGACGTAAATTTTGATGTGTCCTATGATAACTGTAATGCAGATGCCAATGTTATGGAACAGATCATTTCTGATTTTCAGGCTGATAATGTAGATTTGATGGTAGGTATTGCAACACCTGTAGCAATGCGTATGCAGTCCGCAACAGAAGGAACCGATACACCGGTTGTATTTTCCGCAGTGTCTGATCCTGTAGGAAGCGGCCTTGTAGAGGATCTGGATGCACCGGGAGCAAACATTACAGGTACAAGCGATTATCTGGATACAGCATCCATCATGAAACTGATCCAGGCAGTGAACCCGGATGTAAAGAAAATCGGACTTTTATACGATATCGGACAGGATTCTTCTACAACAGCCATCCAGGAAGCCAAGGATTATCTGGATAAAGAAGGCATCGAATATGTAGAGCGTACAGGTACCACAACAGATGAGGTACAGCTTGCAGCAGATGCACTGGTGGCAGATGGCGTAGATGCAGTATTCACACCAACTGACAACACAATTATGACAGCAGAGCTTTCTATCTATGAGAAATTCATTGATGCAGGTATCCCACAGTATACAGGAGCTGACTCCTTTGCACTAAACGGTGCATTTGTCGGATATGGTGTTGATTATGCAAACCTTGGACAGAAGACAGCAGATATGATCGCAGACATCCTTATGAATGATGCAGATCCTGCAACAACATCTGTTGAAACTTTTGATAATGGTACTGCAACAGTAAACACAGAAACCTGCGAGGGACTGGGACTTGATCTTGAAACTGTTAAAAAAGATTTCGAGCCGTTATGCACACAGGTAAATGAGATCGTTACAGCAGAGAGCTTTGATGATGTAGAGAAATAATAAGGATATTCGGACAGCATTTTGAATAAATTCAGAATAAGTTCTGGGTTTATGGAATCCATTGTGCCGGTTGAAAAGACTGATATATTTTCTGAATTAAAATGAACAGCAGCAGATATTTTCTGTTGCTGTTCATTGAATGTAATAAAATAAATACAAACTGGAGGAAATCATCGTGACTATTGCGACTATACTCTCTCTTGGAGAGACCGCGCTGAAACTTGGCCTGATCTGTTCATTGACAGTTCTTGCCCTGTTTCTCAGTTATTCCATGCTGAATGTCTGTGACCTTTCCACTGATGGCTGTTTTACACTGGGAGCAGCAGTGGGAGCAGCAGTGGCAGTCAGCGGACATCCTTTTTTATCAATTTTTGCAGCTATGGCTGCAGGTATATGCTCGGGCTTTGTGACAGCCATACTTCAGACAAAGCTGGGTGTTGACAGTCTTCTTGCAGGAATTATCGTTAATACGGCTCTTTATTCTGTGAATATTGCAGTGATGGGAGGTTCCTCCCTGATCAATATGAACAGAACAGAGACGGTATTTTCCATGACGAAAGAAACATTGAAAAGTACACCGCTGAAAGGAAGAGGAGATATTGTAGTTGCTTTCATTGCAGTAGCAATTGTGATTGTCTTCCTTGTATTTTTCTTAAGGACAAGACTTGGTCTGGCAATCAGGGCAACAGGAAATAATGCAGATATGGTAAAATCCTCATCTATTAATCCGGTATTTACTACGATTGTAGGTCTCTGTGTTGCCAACTCCTTCACAGCACTTTCCGGATGTCTTCTGTCTCAGTCACAGAAATCTGTAGATATCAATATCGGACAGGGAATGGTTACCATCGCGCTGGCTTCCCTGCTGATCGGTGGTACGATTCTTGGCAGAGGTGGAATTTTCGTGAGAGCTGTTGGCATGGTACTTGGATCTTTTATTTTCCGTCTGGTATATACCGTCGCACTGAGATTCAATATGCCGGCATTTATGCTGAAACTGGTATCTTCTGTAATCGTTGTGCTGGCTATTTCAGGTCCATATTTGAAAAAACAGTGGCCGCAGATTAAGAGAAGAATGACTCACAGGAAGGGAGTACAGTGATTTATGCTGAAGATTGAACATATTTCCAAGACTTTTAATCCGGGTACGGTAAACGAGAAACAGGCCATCAGAGATTTATCCCTGAATTTGGAGAAGGGCGATTTTGCAACGATCATCGGTTCCAATGGAGCTGGTAAATCCACTCTGTTTAATGCAATCTGTGGAGATTTTCTTACAGATTCCGGTGTGATCATGCTGGATGGACAGGATATTACTTTTATGCCCCAGCATGTACGTGCAAAGACCATCGGTCGCCTGTATCAGGATCCTATGAGAGGAACTGCACCCGGAATGACCATAGAAGAGAATCTGGCGCTTGCAGCAGGGAAAGGCGGATGGCTTTCCCATGTGTCCAGACAGGAGAAAGAGCGATTCCATGAAGAGCTGAAACTTCTGGATATAGGACTTGAGAAACGTATGACTCAGCCGGTAGGACTTCTCTCCGGTGGACAGAGACAGGCGCTGACACTTCTCATGGCAACCATGAATCCGCCCAAGCTTCTGCTTCTGGATGAGCATACAGCAGCCCTTGACCCGGGAACAGCAGAGAAGGTGCTGAATCTTACGAAACGGATCGTGGAGGAGCATCAGCTTACCTGTCTGATGATCACCCACAATATGCAGTCGGCCCTTGATCTGGGAAATCGTATTCTGATGATGGATTCCGGAGATATTGTGCTGGATATCCATGAAGAAGAAAAGAAAGGCCTGACAGTGGAAGGACTTCTGGAGAAGTTTAAGACAGGTGCCGGTAAGATGCTGGATAATGACCGTATTCTTCTTTCCGGAGAAAAGTAATTATAAAAATAACATGTAATTGTAAATGAAAGAACCATTATATACAGAAGTTATAGTTGTTGCCTGAGGCATACAGCCATGTTTTCTGATATAATGGTTCTTTTTGTCTGGTAGCGACTCTATTGCTTGCTGTAATTTGCAGAAGGTTCCTGCTCTGGTTTGAGTGTGATAAGTTTGCTCCCAACCGCTGCTGCGATGAATATCCAGATAAACATTTTAACCGGGAAGCAGAGGAAGAGAAGCATGGTTACTGCCAGTGGCTTTTTCATAATTCCACCCAGAAGTGATGCAGTAACGATTGCAGCTCCAAATACCACATGTCCCCCGTCTGGCCCGCAGGTCAACATTGCCACGCCGTATCCCATACATACTCCGGCAAAGATGACAGGGAAGAAATGTCCTCCCTTTAAACCGAACTGAATACACAGATTTGTCAGCAGGAGCTTAAAAAACGCAATGCCAATAAGTGCCAGCGGCAGATAAGAGGTATAGGTTTTCATAAGTGTTCCCATCTGTTCTTCTCCGGAAAACATAAGTGCAGGTAAGAATGAACCTGCGATTCCAAGGCATAAACCTGCAAAAATTTCTCTGACAACTGCCGGGAATCTGTTGGAAATATTTCCGGTCAGTTTGTGTGTTGCCTGATAGAAGTATGCCAGGATAAGACCGCACAAAATATACAGAATCATAAGCAGATAGTCTTTTCTCTGGATTTCCACCATATCAAAGGATGGAAATCCGGAAAGCCCTGCACCAAAAAGTGCAGATAAACCTGCATAAATACCAGTGCCTGCAGCCAGCGCGATTCCGTAAATAAATAATCTGGAACCCTTTGTTAAGGCTGCAAGATCTTCCTCGGAGTTTTCTTCTACTTCGAAAATACCGAACAGAGGTGCGTGAAACAGCACACTCATGGAGACTGCGGCACCAATCTGCGAATAATTTCTGGTATTCTGTTTGGCAAACTTCAGATTGTCTCCGGCCCAGTAGCATAAACCTACGATAATACCGGTAAGTCCAGCTTCGGGACCTACACTGCTTCCTATGAGTAATGGCAGCAGTGCTGCCACCATCATTACAAGCATGTTTTTGTATTCGTATCTTTTTTCTGTTCTGACTTTTCCCATAACAGTTTCCAGATCTTCGGGATAGTCTCCGAATATTTTTCGGAAAATACCGATAATTGCCGCACCGGCTACACAGATAAGAATCGTATAATATGGAAAAGAAGTTTTTCCGGGAAGCCATTTCCACAGAAATTCAGTTCCCACTGCCATTATTTTCAGCAGGATCCATACCAGTGCACCGGCAACAGCACCAATGAGTGCACAGAACAGCCACAATTCAAGCTGATTTTTTAAAGATACGTTTTTGGGGCTTTTTGTGTTATTCATACAGTCATAACCTTTTTGTTAGTTTTCGGTCTTTCCGAAATTGATTCCAAGTACGATCATATTGATACCCTGCATCAAAACAGAAAAAGCGATCATATATCCTGCAGAGATCATGGTAAGTATAGGATGGGTAAATGAAATGATGCTGACAATTACGGATAAAACACCGCACACAATACTCAGGATACCTTTTCCTTTAGATGTTTTATATACCTTTGTGCCGGCGGCAATCTGGAAAATACCGTAGATCAGAATGATTGCACCGACCATATAAGCTGCCATTACGTCTGTGATGAACCGCTGAATGCCGCTGAATAATAAGATAATACCTGCAAGTCCTTCCAGAACACCGAGAATACATGCTCCGATTTCTTTCTTTTCTTTGGATAAAGAAAGGATTACAAGTTCAATACCATTTACAAACAGAAGGATTCCCAGGATCCATCCGATGGCAAGAAAAGTTCTCATTGGTCTTACAAGAGTGTAGACTCCTAATAACAATGTTAAAACTCCGGTGATCAAAGTGAGGTATTTTAGCAATGTCATTAACTTAAAAGCAGAAGATATTTATTCCTAAAAGGATTAGATATCTTCTGCTTTTTTTGATATGCTTATATTGTAAAAAGAAGCCATGAACCTGCTCAAAAAAAGGATGTGATTATACATGAAACATTCTCAGAAACGTACATTCATGGATATAGAAAAAATGAGTTCTGATGAATTTAAGGCATTTTGCCGATTAGGTAATAAAAATCATTTTACCAGAATCCGAAAAATGCCTCTTCAGGATCTTCTTTTCACAATGATAAACAGAAAGGGGCTGACGTTGGCATTGGAACTGAGAAATTATATGAAACTTGCTCATCCTGGTGTGTCTATTTCAAAACCAGGATATCTGAAACAGCGTATGAAACTTAATCCAGATGCTTTTTTGGAATTGTATAAATATCATAACCGTAACTTTTATGCAGATTCCACCTTTTCAACTTACAAAAATCATTTAATATTAGCTGCTGACGGCTCAGATATTAATATTCCTACCACTACTGAAACACTGAAACTGTATGGTTCTGCAAGCCGAAAAAACACAAAACCCCAAGCACAAATAGGATTAGGCTGTATTTATGATGTAATGAATCGTATGATACTGGAAAGTGACTGTAATAAGGTGAAATTTGATGAAATGCGCCTGGCCGAAAAACAGATGGAACGAATACCGGAAACAATAGGCAACATTCCCTATATTATTATCATGGATAGAGGCTATCCTTCTACGCCAGCGTTTATACATATGATGGATAAGGATCTTAAGTTTATCGTACGTTTAAAAAGCAGTGATTACAAAAAAGAGCAAAGCAGTTTAACAGAAAATGATCAGCTGGTTAAAATAAAACTTGATAAATCAAGAATCAGACATTACGAAGGGACGCCGGATGGAGAACGTATGAAAGAACTGGGTGAAATTTCATTGCGTATGGTAAAAATCCTATTAGAAAATGGAAATCTGGAAGTTTTAGCTACAAATCTTTCACAAACGGAATTTCATACAGAAGAAATAAAAGAATTATATCATATGAGGTGGGGAATAGAGACTGCGTATGAAACACTAAAGAATCGATTGCAGTTAGAAAATTTTACAGGTACAAAACCTATTCTGTTATTACAAGATATATACAGCACCATATATCTGAGCAATTTAGTCGAAGATATCATATTAGACGCAGAGCGTGAACTGGATCAGAAGGAAACAAACAGAAAACATAAAATGATGATCAATCAGACAGTTAGTATTGGAATCTTAAAAAACGATCTGATTTATATACTTCTTGAAACGGATGATCAAAAGAAAAATATATTATTTCAGCAAATATATGAAGATATCAGTAAGAATCTGGTTCCTATTCGTCCTGATCGGCATTATACCAGAACGAAAGGGCGGTTAGCAGGGAAATATTCAAATACTCATAAAAGAGCATACTAATCTAGAAAATACGAGTACAAAGAGAAGGGGATAAGTATGCCCATATAAAAAAACAAAAAGCAGGAATCATAGTTTTATAAATACTTACGATTTCTGCTTTTTGCTAAAGTTAATGACATTGGGTATTTTAGTGCTTTATTATCTTTCATACTGTTAAGCTCCTTTCATATTGCAAGTGAAACCGTTTTATACTATACTTCAATTAATTTCAGGCAGTATATTATTTTATTGGAGGACAAGTGCATGAAAAGAATTAAAGTATTAGGCAGTGTGTTAAAACGGACTCGTGCAGATAAAATTATCATTGGTTTTATTGTGTTTATTTTTGCTATCGCAGCAGTGATCCAGCTGGTTGAACCGGACATTAACCGATACGGAGATGCACTGTGGTATTGCTATGCGGTGATCTCCACTGCCGGATTTGGCGATGTGGTTGCGGTTACTTTTATTGGAAAAATGTGTTCCGTTCTTCTGACGATCTATTCGCTTTTTGTAGTTGCCATTGCCACCGGGGTAGTGGTTAATTTCTACACCCAGATGGTGGAATTGCAGCGAAAAGAGACACTTGCCATGTTTATGGATCAGCTGGAAAGACTTCCTGAGCTTTCCAGAGAAGAGCTGGAGAATATTTCCAGAAAAGTGCGCCAGTTTCGGTAGCTGTGGATCTTACTGATTTTTGGAAGAAAGTTCTTCTTCCTGCTTGCTGCGTACCTGCGGGATCAGAGAAGCTGCCAGCTTTCCTTTTCCGCGGTTTCGCAGATACAGAATACCAATGATAGAAAATACGACTGCGCCGATAAAGTTTACGATCAGATCTTTCATGGTATCAACAATACCAATATCAAGATAGCCTCCCAGATTCCAGGTCTCGCCGTTAACGGCCAGGGACTGAACATCTACATGGATCGGAACATTTGCACCGGTAGGATTCAGCTTCACAGAGTTGATGGCCGGTACGATCCAGTCCTTCTGCATATCCATTCCAAAAAACCAGTCCATGCTGAATTCAAAGAATTCCCACATAACACCAACAGTCATTGAAAAACAGAATGCAAAAAAAGCTACAAAATACGGTGACATTTTAATGGAAAACCTGTCGCTGCGGTTAAAAAGATCAATCAGTGCAAATCCGATGGCAGCCATCAGAAAACCGTTAGTAGTATGTAAAATGGTATCCCAGATAGGGATTTTTACATAAAAGGCATTGATTTCGCCAAGAATTTCTGCTGAAAAGATAAAGATCAGAATCACTGTTTCCAGTCCCGGTGGTATTGTGACGTTCAGTTTCCTGTCCAGAAACTGGGGAACCATAAAAAGGATCAATGTCAAGATTCCCAGAAACATATTGTGGTAATTTCCCAGGAAAAACTGACGTACAACAGATAAGATTACCAGGGCGGTAAGTACCATCTGAATCTTTGTTCTGTTCTTTTTCAAACCTGAATTAGCTTTCATTTTTCTTTTCCTCCTTCCTTATTTTATATCCTTATCCTCACTGTTTGTATTTTAACATAAGTGCATCAAAACAACAAGAATTATAGGATAATAAGCTGTTTCTGGGACTCGTGGCAGAATTTTCTGCCGGTTTTCAGACACAGAAGTTTTTCATATAAATTGGAAGAAAAAACAGTTTCAGATAAAATCTGATTACCTTCACTGTCCAAAAGATTTTGGGCGTCCGCAAGCTTGGTGATAAGAGGAATTTGGCTGTGCTGCTTGATCTGGCTTAGCAGTTCACTGCTTTCCCTGCGGAAACCAAGAACCCTGGCAAAGGGAATCTGAGTGGGTGCAGTGTGGATATTTAATATAATATGAAGCAATGCCCTCTGTATCCTTGTCTGAGTCAATTCTCTGGTTTTTAAAACAGATACAGATTGGGAAAAGGACAACAGAAGATTCTGCTGATTTATGATTCGCCGGGCGAGATCCGCGGAAACATCCATATAGGAAGAAAGGCTTTCTACATTTTCTTTCATAAGGCAGTAAGAAAGAATAGAGTCCAGAGAATTTTCTGTGAGAAATTCACCGGAGTCCAGCGCCTTTTTGAAAACGTAAAAAGCATCTGGTGGAATCTGGGATGATAATATATTGGCAGTTTTGGTATCCGGATTCCTGACTGGATTATTTATGTCTGAGCTTGCCTCTGAATGGCCATCTCCTGGATTCTGAATAAGACTGCGTATAGCAGTTGCAGATGCAAAGAAATCAGTAGATGACTGTAAATCAGGGGAGGAGCTTGCTGAATCTCCTTCAGGGACAGTGGTTTCATGATAACCCATTCCTTCCCTGCGGATGGTAACAGGGCGGATCTGGCTGTTCAGGCGGAGAAGTGCCTTGCAGTATTCGATCCCCAGAATATTATTCGGTGTATTCAGGATCTGTGTAACTTCATTTAACAGAGGAGTAAGTACCCCGTCAAAATCGTCACCACTGAAGTTGCGCGGATTTTTAAAATATTCTGTCAATGCCTGGCTTCTGGCAGCCGGAAAAGTCAGCCCTTCGCTTAAAAAGCTTTTCAGTAGCTTTTTATATTCTTCAGGTTCTTCTACAAGGATCTCAGCCAGTTCTTTCAGTGCGCTGATCTCCCCGGATTCACTTCCAAAGCAGAGCATATCAACAACGCCAAGACCGTCCAACAGGGAAACACCTCCCATTGCGAAGGCTTCCGCACTTGCAGTAGAGACAGATACCGGCATTTCAAGCACAAGGTCAGCGCCGCACCGCAGAGCCATTTCTGCACGTGTATGTTTGGAGATGAGAGCAGGGGTGCCACGCTGCACATAATCTCCGCTCATGGCAACGATAACATAGTCTGCTTTTAGCTTTTCTTTTGTATACCGGATCTGATATTCATGTCCTTTGTGAAAAGGATTATATTCTGCAATAATTCCTGCTGTTTTCATAAATTTACACAGATGCTCCTTCCTGAAATTCTGTAGAGTTCTCTTTTTTTAACCATATTGCATCTTAAAAAATACTTTTTTATGTCATATTCTACCATTCAGATGCTTGAAATACAAGGCTTCAGGAGTTATAATGAAAACAGCGCAGATAATTGATAGAAAATTGACATTGGATATCAGAACTGCTATATGAAAGGAGCCATTTTAATCATGGGATTTATTGACACACTCAAAGAGAGAGCAAAAGCAAACGTAAAAACAATCGTACTTCCGGAGACAGAAGATAAGAGAGCTCTGGCAGCTACAGAGAAAATTTTAAAAGAAGGAATTGCAAAGGTTATCCTTGTTGGTAACGAAGAAGCTGTTAAAAAGAGTGCAGCTGAAGACGGATATGACATTTCCGGCGCACAGATCGTAGATCCTGCTACATCAGAGAAAACACAGGGATACATTGACAAGTTAGTAGAATT
>NZ_JBWJVQ010000148.1:0-9498 GCF_056339875.1 Blautia sp. ZXY-1-C6 | reverse complement strand
ACGGGCTTCGCATTCATATTCTTCAATATGAACAGATGTATAAACATCGTCCATAACAAGTCTTTCACTGAGGAGTACCGCATCCTCGTAGTTATAACCTTCCCATGTCATGAATCCGATCAGCGGGTTCTTACCAAGAGCAAGTTCTCCGTTTGCTGTGGAAGGACCATCTGCGATAACCTGTCCTGCCTCTACGTGCTCACCCTGGAATACGATTGGTTTCTGGTTATAACAGTTACTCTGGTTACTTCTCAGATATTTAGTCAGATGGTAATCATCTTTTGTACCATCATCATTCTTAATGCTGATATCTGTAGATGTGGAACGAAGTACAGTACCAGATTTCTTTGCAACTACGCAGACACCGGAGTCAACTGCTGTCTTCACTTCCATACCAGTACCAACTACCGGAGCCTCTGTTGTCAGAAGCGGCACAGCCTGACGCTGCATGTTTGATCCCATCAGCGCACGGTTGGCATCGTCGTTCTGCAGGAACGGGATCAGGGCAGTAGCGACGGAGAATACCATACGAGGAGATACATCCATGTAATCAAACATATGACGCTCATACTCCTGAGTCTCTTCACGGAAACGACCGGATACATTCTTATGAATGAAATATCCTTCTTCGTCCAGAGGCTCATTCGCCTGTGCTACATGGTAATTATCCTCTTCATCAGCAGTCATATATACAACCTCATCTGTTACACGAGGATTCTTAGGATCTGATTTGTCGATCTTGCGGTATGGTGCCTCAATAAATCCGTACTGATTGATTCTTGCATAAGATGCAAGAGAGTTGATCAGACCGATGTTAGGACCTTCAGGTGTCTCGACAGGGCACATTCTTCCGTAATGGGAGTAATGGACATCTCGAACCTCGAATCCGGCTCTGTCTCGTGACAGACCACCAGGTCCCAGGGCGGAAAGACGTCTCTTGTGTGTCAGCTCACCAAGAGGGTTGTTCTGATCCATAAACTGTGACAGCTGGGAAGAACCGAAGAACTCTTTCACTGCTGCAGTTACAGGTTTAATATTGATCAGGGACTGTGGAGAAATATTCTCTGTATCCTGAGTTGTCATTCTCTCACGAACCACACGTTCCAGTCTGGAAAGACCGATTCTGTACTGGTTCTGAAGCAGCTCACCTACCGCACGTATACGACGGTTGCCAAGGTGATCGATATCATCGGCATTGCCAAGGCCATATTCCAGATGCATATTGTAGTTAATAGAAGCAAAGATGTCTTCTTTTGTGATATGCTTCGGAATCAGATCATGGATATCTCTGTGGATTGCTGCAATCCTGTCTTCTAATGTATCATTTTCTTCCAGAATGTTTTCGAGAACAGGGTAGTATACTGCTTCTGTAACACCGATGCTCTTTGGATCTTCGATTTCCGGAAGATAGTGGCGGATATCAACCATTAAGTTAGAAAGAACCTTGATTCTGCGGTCTTCCTCGCCAAGGATCCATACATATGGAACAGCGCTGTTCTGGATGGTATTTGCCATTTCTTTTGTCACAACAGTTCCTTCTTCTGCCAGGATTTCGCCTGTAGAAGCATCAACAACATCCTCAGCCAGTCTGTGACCAACGATTCTTCTGTTGAGGTGGAGCTTCTTGTTAAATTTATAACGTCCAACTTTCGCAAGGTCATATCTTCTCGGATCAAAGAACATTGCATTGATAAGGCTCTCCGCACTCTCAACTGCAAGCGGCTCACCCGGACGGATTTTCTTGTATAATTCAAGAAGACCTTCCTGATAGTTGGTGGATGTATCCTTTGTAAAACTTGCAAGGATCTTTGGCTCTTCACCGAAGAGATCAATAATCTCTGCATTGCTTCCTACACCAAGTGCTCGGATCAGAACAGTGATCGGAACCTTTCTTGTTCTGTCAACACGTACATAGAAAACATCATTAGAGTCTGTCTCATATTCCAGCCATGCACCTCTGTTCGGGATAACAGTACTGGAGAACAGTCTCTTACCAAGTTTATCATGCGCTATTGCGTAATAGATTCCAGGGGAACGTACTAACTGGCTGACAATTACTCGCTCTGCACCATTGATGACAAAGGTACCTGTAACAGTCATGATCGGTAAATCTCCCATGAAAATCTCGTGTTCGTTGATTTCCTCTGTTTCTTTGTTAATCAGTCTCACTCGAACCTTCAAAGGTGCGGCGTAAGTTGCGTCACGTTCTTTACACTGTTCGATAGTATATTTCGCATCCTTCTCGTCAAATGTAAAGTCGATGAATTCCAGGCTGAGCTTTCCGCTGTAGTCCGCGATCGGAGAAATATCATCAAAGACTTCCCTAAGTCCTTCATCAAGAAACCATTTATAAGAATCCCTCTGGACTTCGATCAGGTTTGGCATTTCCAGGACTTCTTCTTGTCTCTGGTAGCTCATACGCATGCTTTTTCCAGTTTTTACAGAACGAATTCTGTTTTTTTCCATTGACGTTTCACCCCTGTTTTTTCTTTAAATTTATTATAACTTGACCCTTTTTGCCAAAAGACATAAAGGCACATCTTGCCATAATATAGCATTCTTCACTATAGCACAGCAAGTTGCGCCTGTCAATCACTTTTTTGATATTTTTTTAATTTTTTCAAATAATTGCAACAATCGCTATTTCGTTACTGTGAACGGAGCGAACAGTAACGCTATTTCTTCGAGATTTTACTGTTTCTTACGTGGATACGATTTGAATATCCATTTTCTTCAAAACGATTGCCTTTATAACTGCTGATATGAGAGCGGATAAATTCCGCCGCATATCCTCTGTTGCCGCGGAAGGAATTTCCGTCTGCCGAAATCCCCTTTGATCCGGCAATTCGCAGACCTGATTTTTTATTGGAACCACAGACATTTCCCTGCACAGAAGAATGATTGCTTCTTATATTGAGTTCAATTCCATTGATCGCATTTTCAGAAACAAAATTATCCGCTACCATTGCTGACTCACATCTCTGCAGAAGAATTCCTCTTGCCTTATTTTTAAAACTATAATTACCATCAACCACACTCTTATCAATACATTTTACAAGTATGCCATTTGCCGCACCGGTACTAACTCTGTTGTGTTCAATACGGCTTCCTGCTGCAAGCCCTGAAGCCAGAATCCCATCTTTCATAAATCCGGAGACTGTATTTCCGTAAATCCGGCAGATTTTCTGTGAAGCCTCTGTTCCGACTGCATAAATCCCATATCCGTTTCCGCCGGAAAGATTGTTATAGGAAACTCTGATATTGCTTCCCTTGGCAACACTGATCCCCATATTGTTGTAGGTATGACTATCAGAAAGTCTGACTGTGTTCCCCCTGCATGAACAGTCTTCTGCAAGGGAAAATTTAATTCCGTCGCAATTTCCGCTGATCGTATTATTTCTGGCTGTAACTCCGCGAATAATATATCTTCCCGCCGGAATTCCATTGGTCGTCGGATTTGCTGTATTCTCAGGATCATCATCTTCAGAAGGAATAGTTTCTCCTGCTGAGCCCAGAGATACCTCGCCTGTGATCCAGATTCCATATCCATTCCATTGTTTGCCATCTATTACGGTTGGTTCCAGAACTGTGATCTGATTATCAGCGATCAGAATATTCTCTGCGTACTGATTTCCCTCCGGAGATACTTCCTGACCG
The DNA here is from genome assembly GCF_056339875.1 of Blautia sp. ZXY-1-C6. Taxonomy (NCBI): domain Bacteria; kingdom Bacillati; phylum Bacillota; class Clostridia; order Lachnospirales; family Lachnospiraceae; genus Blautia; species Blautia sp. ZXY-1-C6. Next base: position 5,841 of record NZ_JBWJVQ010000148.1, on the reverse strand, counting down.
CTGACAGTATGTGCATTTCTGGTATAAACAGAACGCACATAAACACCACCGCCCACATTTGTCATGGTATTTCCCGTCACAACCGTATCCTGATAATTCAGGCACCATATTGCTCTCTTTTTCAGATTATTAAACCGGTTGTTACTGATCGTGATATTTTTATACGGTTTATCAAACATCATGCTGTGGCTTCCAATGCCGGCAAATACATCTTCAAAGGTATTATCCTTTATCACAATGTTCTCACAGACACTTCCGTCATATGGAAGATATCCTGGGAAAATTCTCGGCATACAGGCATCCAGCTGGATACATTCCTGTCCGCCGCCTGTAAACTCTTTCCAGTAGCCCCTGAACGTACATCCTGTAATTTCTGCATTCTTCACTCCTGCAAGTTCCAGAAAATGCGATTTAAGGTTATTAAGAAATGTAACATTCTTCACTGTAACATTCGTAGCATGACCGATTCTAAAACCTACAAACCCTCCAGGTCCTCCCTTGTCTTCCACACATTCATAGTTTGAATCCCAGGTTCCGCCATCGATAGTTATATTACGGTATCCCTCGTATCCGCCTGCAGATTTCTTTGTATCGCCAAGACGGAGCAGGATTTCTTTTCGCGGTGAAGTCTTTGTTATCGTGGCACCCTCTGCATATAGATAGATATTGCTGTACATATGCAAAGTTCCCGTAAGTGTATAATTTCCGGGCGGCACGATAACTTTGCACTGCTTTTCATCCGTTGCCCTGTCCCTGGCCTGTGCCAGCAGTGTATTTAACTTTACAGTAATATCCTCTCCATCCTGCACATTCAGCACAAGTTCCTGCATATTTTCGCAGGACTGATCCGCATCCTCCGCAGAAAAAGTTTCAACGTCTCCATCACTGAAACCGTCGTCATCCCCAAATTCATTCTCTTCAGTTTTCTCTGCCGACTGCGTATCCGGTATTGACACATCTCCAAAAGTCTCTGAATCTTCTGATGAATCTTCAAACATCTGTCCTTCTTCCAGTTCAGCCGCCTGTACTTTTACACCTGCATATGGAGTCAGGCAAAGCTGGGCTGCAATGATGATACCAAATATGACTGCCGTTTTTCTTTTCATCATAGTCTGTAATCCTCCGGCTCTGTAAAAAAAGCAGGAATACCAGTGGCATTCCTGCTTGCAAATCTTCTATATATAATAGGAAGATAATTATTTAAGGTTAACCTTAGCGCCTTCAGCTTCAAGTTTTGTTTTGATATCTTCAGCTTCTGCTTTGGATGCGCCTTCTTTAACAACCTTAGGAGCTCCGTCAACCATTTCTTTAGCTTCTTTAAGACCTAAGCCAGTTACTTCACGAACAACTTTGATAACTTTAACTTTGTTTGGTCCAACTTCTGCAAGTTCTACATCGAACTCATCTTTCTCTTCTGCTGCTTCTGCTGCTCCAGCTGCTGCTACTACAACACCTGCTGCTGCGGATACACCAAACTCTTCTTCACAAGCTTTTACTAAGTCGTTTAATTCTAATACAGATAATTCTTTGATTGCTGCAATAAATTCTTCTGTTGTTAATTTTGCCATTTTAAATTCCCTCCATATAATATTATTTAATTCGGTAACTCTTCAGCATCCTCGTGGATGGTGATTTTCGAATAGTTACTAGATTCGTTTTATGCCTCTGGCATCAAAAATTATTCAGCTGCTGCTTCAGAGCCGTTTTTCTCAGCGATCTGATTAAGCACACGAGCGAAGTTTGTAATCGGAGACTGGATGCTTCCAAGCAGTTTGCCGAGAAGTTCTTCTCTGGACGGGATTCCAGCCAGTGCCTGAATACCTGCCTGATCGTTGTAGTTTCCTTCAACGATACCTGCAATTAATTCTAAAGCCGGTGCTTTCTTTGCGAATTTATCAAGGATTCTTGCAGGAGCAGTTGCGTCTGTAGCAGAGATTGCTATAGCGTTTGTTCCATGTAAGTGCTGGATAAGTTCTTCGCACTGAGTACCTTCGAATGCACGATGCATCATTGTGTTTTTGTATACTTTGTATACAACACCAGCTTCTCTTAATTCCTTACGTAAAGCAGTATCCTGTTCAACTGTAAGACCGCTGTAGTTAACAAGTACTACAGATTCTGCATCTTTCACGTTGTTGATAATTTCGTCTACGATTGGTTGTTTAAGTTCTACTTTTGCCATGAAATGGTACACCTCCTTATAGATTTTGTATACCGCTGCAAATGAGTAAATAAAAAGCCTTACTGTCTGGCAGTAGGGCTTGCGTAATCTTACATAAAAATATAAAGAATACTTAGTCCTCGGTAGGCGTTTACAACTTATGCCTTGCGGCACCTACTGTCTTCGGCAGCGTTCTGGTATAAGATAGCATATGAGATTTGAGTTGTCAAGAGGTTTTTTCGGTTTTTTGTTGATTTTTTCATTAAGGGACGCGTAAGCAGGATTCTCTTTTGGGGTTCAGTTTCGGGAGCAGGAACTCTAAGGCCTGCAAAATCTGCTAAGTGCATGAAAAAAGAAGGCAAAACTCGCCTGCGGCTCAGACAGTTGCCTTCTTTTTTCATAACGCAGATTCCGCAGGCCTAAGAGTTACTACACTCCCTGCAAGATTCACCCCAAAAGAGAATCCTGCTTACGCTGGTAGTTGGAAAATTGTCATTATTGTTCACACACCACTGTCCCGCGAGGTGTTTTGGCATGAATATGCCAAAATCCCGAGACATACAAGCCAAAATTCCATTGCCGCAGGCAATCTGGAATGAATTTTGGCTACGTTACTATGAACGGAGTGAACAGTAACAAATTGTCAGTATATCTAAAACAAATTTCTGCTATATTGATGCAGGGTGAATTCTTCATATGCGCAGTATAGTACAGTATAGATATAAGATGTAACGAATCACGTTATTCTTATATTGTGCCAAAGATACGGTCTCCGGCATCTCCAAGGCCTGGGCAGATGTAGGCGTGATCGTTTAATTCACGATCAAGATGTCCACAGTAAATCTGAACATCCGGATGCGCTTCGTGGAGACGTTTGAGTCCTTCAGGGGCTGCGATGATGCACATGAATTTAATGTTTTTTCCGCCCTGTTTTTTGACAAAGTCAACGGCTGCTTCTGCGGAGCCACCGGTTGCGAGCATTGGATCTACGATCACTGAAATTCGCTCATCAATTGCTTCCGGGAGTTTGCAGTAGTATTCGTGTGGTTCATGGGTTACAGGATCACGATAGAGTCCTACATGGCCTACTTTTGCAGATGGCACAAGTGTGAGAATACTGTTTACCATTCCAAGGCCTGCGCGGAGCACAGGGATAACCGCCAGCTTCTTTCCTGAGATCATTGGTGTCATGCAGGTTTCAATAGGGGTTTCTACTTCTACATTTTCTACAGGAAGATCCCGGAGAGCTTCGTATCCCATGAGGATTCCAATCTCTTCTACTAATTTACGGAATTCATTTGTTCCTGTGTTTTTGTTTCTCAGCATGGATATTTTATGCTGGATCAGCGGATGGTTCATAATATAAACGTTTTCCATTATCTTAATTCCTCGCTTAGTTGAATATTTGTTACTTTTTATAAATTCTACATCTGCTTACGTACAATGCGGTATTCGTCACCCATCTTGAAGTATGGACACTGATTGAAGTTTCCGGTGATGAACTTCACCATTTCATCTTCGTCAAGATTTATTTCACAGGTGTAGCATTCATAGTCATCATCATAACTGTAGTTTACACAATATTCGCAGTTTACTGCATCGGACATTATTTACTCCTCTCTTTGTTTCCGGCATATTTCATTTCTATCCGGTATCTCCTTTTGGATTTTTTCTGTTGCCTTTGTACCTGTGCAAAGTTTGCTGTTTCTGATATACTATGGTGTTGGGATCAAAAGATATTTCTTCCCTGAACTATTGCTTATAGCAATTCCATAAAATAACTATGAGGTTACATTTATGATATTATATCATATATCTGCAAAAAAATTAATAACACGCTGTACTTTTTCAATGCTCGCAGCATCTCTTATATTATGTCCGGCTGTTTTTTCCGGATGTTCGGCAAAAACGGAAAATGTCAAAAATACGGATGCCGGTTCCCAGGATCCCATCTCTGCCACTGCGATCAAACTGAATACTGCAGTTACGGTCACTATCTATGATTCTCAGGACAGAGAGCTGCTTACAGAATGCATGAATCTTTGTGACAAGTATGAGAAAATATTCAGCCGCACCGCAGATGACAGTGAATTATATCAGTTAAACCATCGGGAACTTACACCTGTGAAGGGAACAGAGGATACTTATCAGGTGTCGGCTTCTCTGGCGGAGCTGGTTTCTAAGGGACTTGATTATTCTGCATTATCTGAGGGTGCATTTGATATTGCTATTGAACCGCTGACTTCTCTGTGGAATTTTACTGCTGAAAATCCAAAAGTGCCCAAGGACAGTCTGATCCAGGCAGCACTGCCCAAATGCAATTATCACAATATCTCTGTTGATACAGATAAAAATGAGATTACATTAAAGACAGACGATACTGCAATCGAACTAGGTGCCATTGCCAAGGGTTATATCGCAGACCGCCTGAAGGATTATCTGGTTTCTCAGAATGTAAAAAGTGCGATCATCAATCTTGGCGGAAATGTTCTCTGTATTGGCGAAAAAACAGACAATTCTGCTTTTAAGATCGGGATCCAGAAACCATTTGCAGACCGAAGCGAAACTATTGCTGTTATGGACATCAGGGATAAGTCAGTGGTTTCCTCAGGAATTTATGAGAGATGCTTTGAACAGGATGGCACTTTGTATCATCACCTGCTCAATCCTAAAACCGGCTATCCTTATGATAACGGGCTGATTGCAGTTACCATTATTTCCGATCAGTCTGTGGACGGGGATGCGCTGAGCACGACCTGCTTTGCTCTTGGTCTGGAGGATGGCATGAAACTGGCCGAGTCTCTGGACGATGTACAGGCATTTTTCGTAACTTCTGATTATGAGATTCACTATACCAGAGATTTCCAGAAAAAAATCAAAGTTACGGAAACAGAATAAATCTGTCTCTGATGACTTAAATTGAAAAAACAGAAATATAAATCAACGATTATTAACTGGCGTTTTGACTTAATCAATAGATTTTGATTTTCAAATCATACAATCCACACTAATTTCTTGACCTAATTTGCAATTTGTAAATTTCCAGTCAAATATTTTTGCCTGTTCGCTTGACTTAATTTGTTATTCTATAAAATCTCAGTCAACATACTGTTAATTATTTCATGACTTATATGAAACTTTTTTTGATTTAAGTCAATATTGTACATAGCTGACAAAAGTCCCCTGCTTATTGCTTTTCGCAACCTCCGCAGGGGACTTACCCTATTCAGTTAAACTTATCACTCAGCCTGACAGTTCTTCTGACGATTATTCATTTTTAGGATAATAAGCGGGAATCCTCGGCAATTCAATTACCGAGCCTGCAAATAAAAAGTCAATAGCAAATTGATGATTTCAGGCAAAAATTTTTGCAAGATTTTGAACATTAAAATAAGACCACCGATATTCGCTGGTCTAAAAATAAAGGTATTGACGAGATATTTATTCTGGGAGTGAAGACAGATATTCTTTCACTCGACCATAGTAGATGCGAAGAAACTTATTCGCACCGGCTGTCATGTAGACGTAATAAGGCTTTCCTTGTGCTCGTTTCTTATCCATAAACAAGTAGACAGGATCATCCTGTGGCTTTGTTTTGATGAGAACATCCATGACTTGAAACAGAGTCTTACGAAGAGTACTGGAACCGCGCTTGGAAGCAGGAACGCTTTTCTGCTCAT